>CAXMPB010000253.1:0-5100 GCA_964195035.1 Cellvibrionaceae bacterium
TTGCCTTCTGCATGGGGCTCCACTAAATTAAAATCACCCTGCCTATTTCTGTGAGAATTTCTGATGAATTGCTCTATGTCTTTTTCGAGGACGAGGGGTATCCATTCAAGCACTAAAAGGCCCGCGTCTTCTTCTAGGTAGAGTTTAGAAAAGCGAGCAACCTCTGAATGCTCGGTGCTTTCAAAGAGGTTTATAATTGAAGATATTGCCTGTAGATCTTGGGCGGCATTTTGAATCGCGCCCGATGCACCTATGATGAACGCCGATGCACTGGACTCTAATTCAAGTTGTACTTTAGCGTTTGTGTTCGATTGTAAATATGACCAGTTAAGACCAAACAAACAGATGATAATTAGAATTGCCAACACTTTATAAATGTTAAAAGAAGAAGCCTGCGTGTTATGAAGCTTTTTTATTTTCTAGATCTCCTATTTGATTATCTCAGCTAACCATAAGATTAACCAACAGTATGGCGATTGCAAAACTAGAACTGAAATCCTGATGAATAGCAGAACTACTCATCGAACAGGTCATTGTTAAACAAAGTAAAAGTATATTCTTGATGGGAGTACAGTCTTTATTCCTTACTATAACAATAGTACCAATATAGATAAAAGCAAATCATAGTATAGAGAACATCAAAACAGGGTTTACAATCTATCTTTTTCTGATTCATGATCAGAGCTCGCGACCTAAACATGAGGGCGCCTGACGGCATGACAGTTTAGACGCAGGCGAAATACTAGCGAACTCTTTGAGCGTTCGCAAATTAGTTTATCGCCTTTGACATAAGTCTCTTTAGCCATGAGACAATTCATCTTTTTCAATTGCACTTTCTAACGTGGTCATAAAGCGTACGTTTGAGACAAGGATATTGACGGCATTAACCTCAAGACTTGAATCAACTCTTTAAATGATCGCGAGTAATGAAGATCACGGGCGTCCTAGGCTAAAAGTCCACCTTTAAGCGTGAAAATATCTGGCTGCGAGTAGTAACCTGCCACATCAAATGTTCGGCGTGCAGAACGAACATCATCTAAATCAATATCAGCTTTCAAAAACGCTTTCTATTGTCGCATTGGACCGGCAATAATTTCACCTAATAAGCAACTGGGTCCACAGAAACAATTAACATCTTCGACTTGAACAGAGTCAAAAACTGTAATTTTATATCGTTGGCTGTGATGGTGTCGAGCTCAACGCCCCGATCGAGATGATCATGGGCGAAGGCACGGGCTTGCTTG
Source organism: Cellvibrionaceae bacterium (assembly GCA_964195035.1). Classification (GTDB taxonomy): domain Bacteria; phylum Pseudomonadota; class Gammaproteobacteria; order Pseudomonadales; family Cellvibrionaceae; genus CANLBN01. Next base: position 1,245 of record CAXMPB010000253.1, read on the forward strand.
CAGACATCTCTATTCCTGCTGCATCAATGTTTGGAGTTAATAAATCGGACATGAGTGACGCGAGTAAAGCGCAGGTAAAACAATATATTACTAAACTTAGAGCAGAACTCTCAGATGCTTATTTGGTGCTCGTAGTGGGTCACACTGATACATCGGGTGATGAAAGTTATAACCAAGCGTTATCGTAAAAGCGTGCTAAAGCGTAGCTGCTTATCTGGCGCCCAAAGGGGTAAAAGAAGATGCTTTACGTTTTATTGGACGCGGCTCTAAAAAGCCACTCGTTTCGAATGACACGAGTGAGGGCCGCATTCAAATCGCCAGTCAGATATCCTAGCTGTTGCAGAAGTTCGTGCATTAGATGCGATGTTATTTCCAAGCGTAGCCTTGTTTGAGCGCAGAAGTGGTGAATTAAGTGCTCAAACAAGTATTACTTGAGAAAAACCATATGGCTGCCAAGCAGATTTTAAGTCGTGCTACTTTTATAGAAATTGTTGGGTATACCGATGATGTGGCCGATGATGATTATAATTTGGAGCTCTCACAGCAACGCGCTGCATCAGTGCGCGATTACTTGCTTAGCAAAGGCCTTGATCGCAACAAGATTGTTACCACTGATATGGGCGAAAATATGCCGGTTGCCAGCAACAGTACACCAGAGCGACTTGCAGAAAATCGTCGTGTTGAAATTTTGCTGTTAGGGCGTATAAAAGAATAATCCAACTGCATTATAGCCAACAACACATTTACAGTATTAGCCCCGCCATGTGCGGGGTTTTGTTTATCTGACAGCTCGCTTAGGACTGAAAATATTTAAGATGGCTGAAAATGAGAATTTTCGTAAAAACCCTCTTATAAAACAAACGGCTGAAGCTTTTTATCGATAACTAGTTTAGGAGCTTGTAGGACTTAGAGAATCGTTTATTTATTTTATCTCCATCTACATTTATAATACCTTCTAGATTTGGATAATTAGAGTCATACGCTTTATATTATTTTATTATTTATAACTCATCCCTTAACAACAGGAAAATACTATGCCTAGAGCAAGTGCACGTCACATATTGGTTGAAACAGAAGAAAAATGCTTAGAACTAAAAAAAGAGATCGAAAATGGTAGCGCTTTTACCGATGTTGCCAAAGAGCACTCTAGCTGTCCTTCGGGCTCAAGTGGTGGCGATCTAGGCGAATTCGGAAAAGGCCAAATGGTGCCAGAATTTGATGAAGTCGTATTTAATGATGCTTTGAATACCGTTCACGGCCCCGTTAAAACTCAGTTTGGCTATCATTTACTTGAAGTTACTAGCCGTTCAGAATAAGCGCAACCCTATTATTTAACGATATTGTTTAACTATAGTATTGCCGGCTTATTTGGGCTGGCAATACACTTTTCTATTCTCGCATAGCCTCCTAGGCCTAACTATGACCTTAAAAGACTTAAAAGCACAATTACAGCATCGGCCAGAAACAATCGAATTTGCCGACATCATCGAATTGATTCATGAACTGTACGATTACACCGCGACTCGCTTTAGTAATGGCGAAGGCAACAATGCACTCATTAATGAACCTGGTAGTAACGAAGGTTCATGTAAAATATTCGCATTTGCTAAACTTCAAAAGTTATCAAAAGCAGAGACCCTGCTATGCTTTGGTCCTTTTTATCGCGAAGATGTACTTAAAAAACCTGAAGGCAGTGACCACGCCAACATACGCTCATTTATGCAACATGGCTGGGACGGCATAACTTTTGATCAAGCGGCACTTAATTTAAAAAAGTGATTTAGACAAAGAGTTCAAATATTTGCCTAAAAAGGAATGCAGGCAATAGTTAGCGAAAAATTATTCATTGATATCATCCACATCTAACTGACCACTCATACGACGGCGGATGTGGGACCAAGACATGCCAACAGCTAGTATAATAGAGCAGATCACAAGCACAATATAGACAAATAATTGGCTTCCCAAGCTCACAATATTAAAATCAATTGCCAACCAAAGCAAACACGCTAATAACGCCACTAGTAGACAAACACCGAGCAACCCTAGCGAGCGCATAGTTGCGCGCAAGAATATTACCCAACCAATTAATAAGGCAATGCCCGCGATTAAAAGAAAGGGCAAACTACTATCGCCGCGATCAATCACCCAATGAGCATATGAATAACCTGACGGGTTGTAGCTTGCGAACACTAAAAATGTAGCCGCGATAAAACGTACCAGCACATCAGACAATTTAAATTTCGAATTCATAGTCGATTCTTATCCCTACTCATTTAATAATTAATTGATACGCTATAGTGTATGGCTTATTGTTAATGTTAATGACGATCAATATAAGATAGTTTGTCAGTTTTCGGCTCTCGAATCAATTAAGGTGACAATTCAATAAACGCAGATATCGCCACTAATTAATCTAGCCTCCAGCACCTTATTACACCGGTTTCACTGTATAGTAGAACTCTATTAACAACAGATAAATGTCTTAAGGTCATGCAAACAGATTACACGCAATTAACTCCAGATGCTGTTATTAACTCAATCGAAAGCATGGGCTACTGGAGTGACTCTCGAATACTGGCACTCAATAGCTATGAAAATCGTGTTTATCAGATAGGTATAGAGCAAGAGTTAGCTGATACAAAATCTGATAACAACAATCATACAAGTGCATGCCCGCCCGCTAATAATAACAACAAGCCCGCCCCACTGATTGCAAAATTTTATCGGCCTAATCGCTGGAGCGATCAGCAAATTATTGAAGAGCATGAGTTTACTCAACAGCTTTTCGATTTAGATATCCCCGTTGTACCGCCACTGCAATTTGAGCAACAAACATTATTGAATTATGACGGTTATCGCTTTTCTATCTACCCTCGACGTGGAGGCCATGCACCCGATCTAGACAACGGCGATCATCTTGAAATTATAGGGCGTTTTATTGGCCGCATTCATGGGGTTAGCCGAAATCAGCCTTTTAAATATCGCCCTAGTGTCACTATTCAAAGCTATGCTATTGATAGTCGGAACTTTTTACTCGACAGTAATTTTATACCCAAAGATTTGATTCCTGCCTACGAGACGATTACACAAGATATTATTAATCACATAGAGGCAGTCTTTGCAGCGATGCCTTACAAAACAATCGGCCTACATGGTGACTGCCATCCAGGTAATATTTTATGGCGAGATGATCGAGCGCATTTTGTCGATTTTGACGATGCTCGCAACGGCCCAGCGATTCAAGATTTATGGATGCTGCTGTCTGGCGATTACTCTCAGCGCTGCATACAAATAGCTGATATTTTAGAAGGCTATACAGACTTTTGTGACTTCGACCAAGCTGAACTTAATTTAATTGAGCCCTTGCGTGCAATGCGCTTAATGCACTATGCCGCTTGGCTTGCTAGACGCTGGGAAGACTTAGCCTTTCCGCATAACTTTCCGTGGTTTAATACGGAACGTTATTGGGCAGAACATATCTTATCCTTAAGAGAGCAACAGGCCATATTGAATGAGCCAGTGATTAGGTGGCTTTAATGAGCCATCTATAACTTACTCTCTATTAATAACGACGTATTAGTAATTTTTATGAATAAGTTTTTGTTGCTGGCTTTTTATTTATAACTCTTCTTACAACTTTTAATTTATAAAAAGTAAAGCAAGCAACACATACCAAGCACGCAACAATAGGCTGACTACTTATGCCAATCCTAAAAGCCGCCGTTAAACAAATCGAGCTAGAAAAACTCAGACGAAAAATTTAGGAAAAATAATGCCAAATCAAGACAATGTGTGGGACATGATTCGAAAAACCTCGCAAGAAGAGGCTGAAAAAGAACCTATTCTTGCTAGC
>CAXMPB010000254.1:0-7602 GCA_964195035.1 Cellvibrionaceae bacterium
ATAGCCTTGAGAAGTACATAATAAAATTTTATCGTCATTGAGCGAGACAGCACTAGCCAGGCCGATATTTAATACCAGTATGCAGATACTTAGATAGCTAATATAAGAACGATATTTTTTCATTAAAATTGCATAGTTTATAAAATGAATGGTTTATAAAATGAATAGTTCAAAAGAATGATTAGTTAAAAAAATATTGGTTTAAAAAATTAGACAGTAAAAATTTAAGCGTTAAATTGCTGGCCTGTTATATTATTCGCTTTTGTATTGTTACTGTCCATTAAATAAAGATACAAAGGCGTTAATGATTCTGCTGGTTTAACTTTTTGAGGGTCTTCGGCAGGAAAGGCACTTGCACGCATCTGGGTACGTGTGCCACCAGGGTTAATACTGTTCACTGCAATATTGCTGGTCGTCGCTAATTCATCGGCAAGTGTTTGCATTAAGTTTTCAAGTGCTGCTTTACTCATTGCATAAGCACCCCAATATGCGCGGCCTTTTAAACCGACCGATGATCCCGTAAATATGATTGACGCCTGCGGGCTTTTTTGCAAAAGCGGTAGGCATTTTTTGGTTAATATAAAGGGTGCATTAACATTAACAGCCATTAATCGCTGCCATGAGGCGATAGAGTAATTTGCAATAGAGGTGATTTCGCCCAACAGCGCGGCATTATGTAATAGGCCATCTAGGCGACCAAAATTTTCATCGATAGTATCGGCTAGCTGTTGATATTCAGATTCGGTTGCGGTTTCAAAATCAATCACAAATATAGCGGCTTGTTTATAGCCCGCCGACTCTATCTCATCATAAGTGGCCTCTAATTTAGCGACTGTTCTACCCAGCAAGATAACCGTTGCGCCATATTGTGCATAAGCCTTAGCAATAACACGACCAATGCCATCACCTGCTCCGGTAACGGCAATAATAGTATCGTTTAGGCAGCTTTCGCTGGGATGATAATGTTTTAATAATTTTTCAGTTGAATTCATCGTTTGTCTTTTTATGTGTCGCAGGGCTACTTTAATGGGCTATCTGTTTGACCGTAAAGGCATCAATTTTTTATAACCAGGTTCACATTATTTTACGGATAGATGTGACTTAATGATAGGCCATATTTCATCGGCGTGTTGAACGATATAATCAGCATTCCAATGCTCAATATTATCTTCTTGCTCAATATAGCCAAAGCCTGCGGCAATAGTTTTACTGCCGGCACTTATGCCACAATCAATATCACGTTTATGGTCGCCAATGTAGATGACCTCAGAGGGTTTGCAGCTCGTCTGTTTGCAAGCCAGTTGAAGAGCCTCTGGGTTAGGTTTGGCATGAGTCACATGATCTGGACATAAGACCACATCGGGCCGAGTAGGAAATTCTAATATATCGAGAATAGGTTGGGTAAACCGCAACGGTTTATTCGTAATAACACCCCAGTAAAGATTGTATTCTTTTAACTGTTCTAGCAATCTCGTTATGCCATCATACAATCGGCAGTTTTTACCCATCTCTTCAAAATATATATCAAGTAGTCGAAGCCTACGCTCCTCAAAACCTTGCTCGCCATCCTTAAGGCCAAAGGCCAAGGTAGTCAGTGCGCGAGCACCATTAGAGACCGTCTCATAAATTTTAGCCTCACTCACCCGTGTAATATTATATTCATCGCTTAGCTGATGTAATGTATGAACAAAATCGGGTGCCGAATCAAGTAAGGTTCCGTCGAGGTCAAAAAAAACTGCTTTTAGTGTCATATTGTTTGGCTTGTTCTAAGAATTAATAGTCGCTTAGAGCTCATCGTCAATAGCCGACGACCGATAGCGTAGGATCCAGAGGGATAAAGTGGTGAGTATACAGTTTGGAATACTAAAAAGTTAAGCATGTTTTGCACAGATCTCTTTCCTCTTAAAGGCTTTTAATCTAAGGTCCTGTTGATTTAAGCCCCCTTAAAATCGCCTTAAACACATTAGTAACAACTCATGAGAGCGAGCATTATTTGAGATCTAGTTTTTACATTGCAAAAAAGTCGAGTCTTAATAGCAGCTATTATTAGTGGCGCGTTTAATGGTTTGCCGCAGAACCTGAGCCTCAGACCATGAGGCCCAAACCTCAGGCGCGATGGTTATGGGGTGCGCTTCAGCGTTAAGACTGGTTTGTACACGTCAATCTTTCTTATCGAGGCCTGGCGATCGCGGTATTTTGTGATCGAGCTATAGCTTTTTGGTGTGTACTAGATAATTCACATCCACATCGTTTTTAGTCAGCTTGTATTTCTTGGTAAAGGGGTTATAGGTCATGCCGGTAATCTCAAGCCAGTCAAGCCCAGCCTTACGTGCCCAGCCGGCAAGTTCCGAAGGTTTAATGAATTTATTATATTCATGTGTGCCTTTGGGTAATAACTGTAATAAATACTCTGCGCCAACAATGGCAAAAACATAAGACTTGGGGTTGCGGTTAATGGTCGAGAAGTACACGTCACCATTAGGTTTGACTAAATCAGAGCACGCTTTGATGACTTGGCTCGGGTCGGGCACATGTTCTAACATCTCAAGGCAGGTCACAATATCGTAGGAGCCAGGTTCTTGTGCAGCGAGTTCTTCAGCGGTAATCTTTTTATAAGTAATCGAGAGATTACTTTCTAGCTGATGCAGTTTGGCAACATTTAAGGGCGCATCGCCCATATCAATACCAGTAACATTAGCGCCTCGCGCAGCTAAAGATTCACAAAGAATACCACCGCCACAGCCAACATCTAATATTTTCAATTCGGCGACAGGGGTGCGCTCGTCAATAAAATTAGTCCGTAATGGATTGATCTCGTGTAATGGTTTGAATTCACTATTTTTATCCCACCAGCGTTTCGCTAGCGCTTCAAATTTAGCAATTTCGGCTTTATCAACATTTAATGAATCATTCATGATCGGATAGTTTCCTGCCACTTTTGTGTGTTGGTAATAATTTCTTTTTCGTTAAGGGTGAGAAGCGTGCGCTCAATCATCAGTGCTTTGCCATTAACCCAACTATGACTAATACGCTGACCATTGTGTGTATAGACTAGTTGTGAAATAGGATCATACATGGGTTGTTGATCAATTGGGTCTAGTTTAACGGCAATAATGTCGGCGGCTTTACCGACCTCTAAGCTTCCGGTTATATCGTCTAAGCCTAACGCTTTGGCACCATTTATCGTTGCCATCGCTAGAACTTCTGCAGCACTTAATGCCGCTGCATCTTTCGCTACGGCTTTACCCAGCAATGCGGCTGTATGCATTTCGCCAAACATATCGAGGTTATTATTGCTGGCGCAACCGTCTGTGCCTAAGGCGACATTAATGCCTTCTTGAAGTAATTGATTAGCGGGGCAAAAGCCACTCGCTAATTTCAAGTTAGACTCTGGGCAATGAATAACATGGGCACCGGATTCTTTAAGAATCTCAAAATCATTTTTGTTGAGTGCCGTCATATGCACGCACTGAGTCGTTGGGGTCATTACGTTTAGTTCAAATAGCCGTTGCAATGGGCGCTTGCCGGTTTTTTCGAGCGCGTCTGTGACTTCATCATCAGTTTCGTGCAAGTGCACTTGAATAGTTGCCTGCAGCTCGGGTGCCAATACGGCAATACGTTCAAAAACATCATCGCTAACGGTGTAGGGTGCATGGGGGCCAAAGTTAACATTGATGAGTTCATGGGCACTATAGTCATCGCGTAGCGCTAAACCTTTATTAATATATTCATCTGAGTTTTTAGCCCATGCACTAGGAAAGTCCAAAATTGGAAAGCTAATGTCGCAACGAATGCCGGCATTATGGGCAACGGCACAGGTTTCTTCTGGAAAAAAATACATATCAGAAAAACACGTTGTACCGCTGCGAATCATCTCGGCGATGGCTAGTTGTGAGCCGTCGTGGACGAACTTGGCCGAGACATATTTTCCCTCGGCGGGCCAGATGTGGTCATTAAGCCAAGTGCTAAGAGGAAGGTCATCAGCAAAGCCTCGCAATAAACTCATTGCGGCATGACCATGAGCATTGATAAGCCCCGGCATAACGATGTGCTCATCAAGCTCGATAACAGTATCAGAGTAATAGCGTCTGCGAGCCTCTAAGGTAGGCGTGATAGCGGTAATTTTTCCGTTATTAATAATCAAAGAGCACTGATTGAAAACTTTATTGTGGGGCACAATGGGCACAATCCATTGTGCATGTATTAATAAATCACAGTTTTCCATGGAGTTCCTATTTTACTTAAAAGTGTTGGTGTAAGTTTTTTAGCATAATGATTTTAAAAGGATTATAAGCTAAATTTACATAAGGGTCGCTGGGCGACAGCAATAAAAGTGTACTTGTCCAACGTTCTCATCGCTTTAAAAGATGCTAAGTATTCAATGGCCTGAAGTGGACATCATGATTATGAAGGCTGGGGTCGCTTGGCAGCGATAAAAGACGTCTGCTTGCCCAAATCTTTCTTAACTCTACTCTCTTCACTCTACTCTCTTAACCCTATTCTCTTCACTCTAAGCGCCCCTAGATAAATCGTGCTTGGGATTCACGCTCTAGGCCCCAAGCCCTGCGGCAAGCCTTAAGTACATGAGCAAGAAAAGCAGCTGCGCAACTCGACCATTTTTGAGATGCAAAAATTGGCCTCAGGCAGCGCTCACTTTTCTGCGTTGTTGCTCATGAATTTAAGGTGGTTTTTAAGGGGCTTAAAGTCAAAAATTCATAACTCGTCATTCTGAACAGTACTTTTTTGATCCGGAATCTAGTGTTCAATTAACAGAGATTCCCGTCTACCCCAAGGCACACTCTTTTGCTCTGCGACTCAGCTGGTACACGGATATAACGGTTGGGGCAGGCATGAATAAACTTAAATATCCCTTTGTTTAATCTGAGTGTTGATAAAAATAATGGCTTAAGTCAACAGATCGTTGACTTGAGGTATTTTGTTGCATGGGCAGGTGTGTGCTCCCGGCAACTGCTCGCGCGTCGCCTAAAAGCGCCTATTGTTGGTGATCTAAAAAGTGACGTCCATGAAGCAATCCAAAACCAGCACTCCCAAGCATGATGGACATACAGATAGCTTGTCTGCAGCAAGCTTTGCCCTTATGGCAGGGCTGAATTTGAGATGTGTGTCTTTGCTTATTATATAAGGGGAGAGTATGGCTCATATAAAGAAAGTAACTCGCCTAAAGGCGAAATCATTTGATCTGTAAATACATCGGTCTGCGGCCAGGGCGCTATAAAACATATTTTAAGAACTTTTTTAATGAGAACTCACGATAAAGGCTGATTTTAGGTTGCTCATAGCTGCTTAATTGGCGGTTATACTGTTTGAGTTTTAACCATTTAAAACAATGCTTTACTATTCCCTATAGCACCCTAAATTATGCTAGAATCACGGGCTTTTGTCAGTGGGTCCAATTTCCTTATGAAACCCGTCACAGGTCTATTTATAAGGCGAGGATGGGCTCTGCTGATGCAGTCACACACACAATCACAACTATAGCGATATTAGGCAGTAATTTATGGGCGATTTGGAACAAAATGTTTCCCCAGTCAACATTGAAGATGAACTAAAACAATCCTATCTAGATTACGCCATGAGCGTGATTGTTGGCCGCGCACTGCCAGATGCTCGCGATGGCTTAAAGCCCGTGCATCGTCGTGTTTTATTTGCAATGAGCGAGTTAAACAACGATTGGAATAAATCCTACAAAAAATCGGCGCGTGTTGTGGGTGATGTTATTGGTAAATACCATCCACATGGTGACTCTGCAGTCTACGATACGATTGTTCGTATGGCGCAGGATTTCTCGCTGCGCTACACCTTAGTTGACGGGCAGGGTAACTTTGGCTCGGTAGATGGCGATAGCGCCGCTGCTATGCGATATACCGAAATACGCATGAAGAAGATTGCCCATGACATATTGGCCGATCTCGATAAAGAAACCGTTAACTTTGTGCCTAACTACGATGGTACCGAATTAATTCCTGAAGTGATGCCCACGCGTGTGCCTAATCTGTTGATTAATGGCTCGTCTGGTATTGCTGTGGGTATGGCTACCAATATACCGCCACATAATTTGACTGAAGTCGTAAAAGGTTGTCTTGCTTTTATTGATAATAATGACATTACTATTGATGAGTTAATGGAGATTATTCCAGGCCCTGATTTTCCAACAGGCGCTACTATTAATGGTCGTGCGGGTATTGTACAAGCCTACAAAACAGGTCGAGGCCGTATTTATCTGCGGGCTAAAGCCCATATTGAGCGCAATGATAAAGCCAATAAAGAAACCATCATTATTACCGAGATTCCTTACCAGCTTAACAAAAGTAGGCTGATTGAAAAAATAGCTGAGCTAGTTAAAGAGAAAAAAATTGAAGGTATTTCAGAGTTGCGCGATGAATCCACGAAAGAAATTCGTGTGGTTATCGAGCTTAAGCGTGGCGAAATTGGCGAGGTTGTTTTAAATAACCTTTATGCTCAAACGCAACTCGAAAGTGTATTTGGTATCAACGTTGTAGCACTTGTCGACGGTCAGCCTAAAATTCTTAATCTCAAAGAGTTGATTGAATGTTTTGTGCGCCATCGTCGCGAAGTGGTTACCCGTCGAACGGTCTACTTATTGCGTAAAGCGCGCGAGCGTGGACACATTTTGGAAGGCTTAGCAGTTGCTATTTCTAATATCGATGAAGTCATCGAACTAATTCGTGCCTCGTCTAGCTCTGCTGAGGCCAAAGAGGGATTGTTATCTCGAGGTTGGGCTACAGGTTCTGTATCTCAGTTTTTAGAGCGCTCGGGTGACGATGCTTGTCGGCCAGAAGAGTTGCTTGCTAAATATGGCTTACACGATGGCAACTATTTTTTATCGCCAGTGCAAGCGCAAGCGATTCTAGATTTACGTCTGCATCGTCTAACGGGCATGGAATACGATAAATTATTAACTGAATATCAAGAAAAGCTCGAGCGAATTACTGAGTTTTTAGAAATTCTTAATAATGCTAATCGCCTAATGGAAGTCATTCGAGAAGAGCTAGAAGAAGTATTGCAAAATTATGGTGATGAGCGACGTACCGATATTCAAAGCTCAAAGCGTGATTTGACCATTGAAGATCTTATTACGGAAGAAGATCGTGTGGTGACAATTTCTCACGGTGGTTATGCCAAAACACAGCCCTTAACCGATTATCAAGCGCAGCGTCGTGGTGGCATGGGTAAAGCGGCAACGTCGGTCAAAGATGAAGATTTTGTTGAGCATTTATTAATAGCCAGCACGCACGATACGATTTTGTGTTTTACCAATGCCGGTAAAGTCTATTGGTTGAAGGTGTTTCAGATTCCGCTGGCGGGCCGTCAGTCTCGTGGTCGACCAATGATTAACTTACTAGCGCTCGATGAAGGCGAACGTATTACCTCCATCTTGCCTGTGCGAGAATACGACGAAGACCAGTTTATTTTTATGGCAACTGCTAACGGCACCGTTAAAAAGACACCACTAACTCAGTTTGCACGTCCACGTAGTTCAGGTTTAATTGCACTAGATCTAGTCGAAGGCGATCATCTTGTGGGTACAGCGGTCACCGACGGTGACTGTGATGTCATGTT
>CAXMPB010000255.1:0-18560 GCA_964195035.1 Cellvibrionaceae bacterium
CATACCGATACGCAATTCTGAATACCTTGGCAACGAAAAACACTGAAGGGATCGCTTAGATTTTCTAGTCGAGCGGATGTTGCTGTATCGCGACTATCGGCCAAAAACCGATAAGACTGTAATAGACCAGCAGGACCAATAAACTTATCCGGATTCCACCAAAATGAAGGACAGCTAGTAGAACAACAAGCACATAAAATACACTCATAAAGACCATCTAGCTTTTCGCGCTCTGCAGGACTTTGCAGGCGTTCTCGACCCTCTGTCGGTAGATTAGTTTGCAAGAATGGCTCAATTTTACGGTATTGATCGTAGAACTGCGCCATATCGATAACGAGATCACGAATCACTGGCAAGCCTGGCAATGGTCTTATCACTAACTTATTATTTTTAACCGTCTCTGATAATTGGGTAATGCATGCAAGACCGTTTTTACCATTGATATTCATTCCATCAGAACCACACACACCTTCTCGGCACGATCGACGGTAAGATAAGCTATTGTCTTCCTCTTTTAAAAGCTCTAAGACATCAAGAACCATAATGTCGCGCCCTTTGGTGTCCACTTGATAGGACTTCATATAGGGCTCTTTATCGGTTTCTGGATTATAACGATAGACTTCTACATTTAACATTTGTAATCTCCCGATTAATAAGTACGAGCCATTGGCTCGAAGGTGTCGACCGTTACTGGCTCAAAATTAACGCCGCGCTTAGTAACACTCCGATCTGCTGGGTGATACAAAGAGTGGCATAACCAGTTCTCATCGTCACGCACCTGAAAATCATCACGCGCATGCGCACCACGAGTTTCTGTACGAATCTCTGCAGGGATGGCCGTAGCTTCAGCCACTTCAAGTAAGTTTTGCAACTCAAGTGCCTCGATGCGCGCGGTATTAAAGGCGTTACTTTTATCGTCAAAGGTAACGTTACTAATACGCTCACGTAGGTCTTTTAATTTTTCAATTCCCTCTAGCATAAAATCACCGCGACGGAACACACCAAAATGATTTTGCATCACTTGCTGCAGCTCTTTACGTAACACCGAGGCAGACTCACCACCGGTGTTGGCATTGAGGTTATTTAGGCGAGACATAGCCGCTTCAATATCAGATTCAGAGGCATCGCGATGTTCAATACCTTGCTTTAACGCTTTCTCGATAAATAAACCAGAGGCGCGACCAAATACAACCAGATCAAGCAGCGAGTTGCCACCTAAACGGTTAGCGCCATGCACAGACACACAAGCCGCTTCGCCACAGGCATAAAAACCTTCAATTACAGTATCTATACCATTAACCTGCGTTAACGCCTGACCATCAACGTTAGTTGGTATGCCACCCATCATATAGTGACAAGTCGGCACAACTGGGATAAGTTCTTTAACAGGATCGACACCCGCAAAGGTACGAGAAAGCTCTAAAATACCCGGTAGACGAGCATTCAAGGTCTCTTCGCCAAGATGATCTAACTTCAGCATCACGTGATCGCCATTCTCGCCACAACCACGGCCTTCAAGCATTTCTAAAACCATCGAGCGAGCTACAACGTCACGACCAGCAAGATCTTTTGCATTGGGCGCATAGCGCTCCATGAAACGCTCGCCATCTTTATTGACAAGATAACCGCCTTCGCCACGACAGCCTTCAGTGACCAATGTACCTGCACCATGAATACCCGTTGGGTGAAACTGCCACATCTCCATATCTTGAAGAGGAAAGCCAGCGCGTGATGCCATGCCAATGCCGTCACCCGTATTGATATGCGCATTAGTCGTCGAGGCATAAATGCGGCCTGCACCGCCCGTCGCAAGAACGGTTGCTTTGGATTTTATGTGAACAACTTCGCCATCTTCAATATTAATCGCAATAACGCCAGTAACCACGCCATCTTGATTTTTTACTAAATCGACTGCGAACCATTCATTAAAGAAAACCGTATTGTGCTTGATATTACTTTGATAAAGCGTATGCAATAAAGCATGTCCAGTGCGGTCGGCGGCAGCACAAGTACGAGCGGCCTGACCACCTTTACCAAAATCTTTAGATTGACCACCAAAGGGACGCTGATAGATACGCCCCTCTTCTGTACGTGAGAAAGGTAAGCCCATATGCTCCAGCTCAAAAATAGCCTCGGGGCCTACTGTACACATATATTCGATCGCGTCTTGGTCACCGATATAATCAGAGCCTTTGACGGTATCGTACATATGCCAGCGCCAATCATCATTGGGATCAGAGCTTGCAATAGAACAGGTTGTTCCACCTTGGGCCGATACGGTATGTGATCGTGTTGGAAACACTTTTGTAATCACTGCGGTTTTGAATCCGGATTGTGCCATCTGCAAAGCAGCTCGCATACCAGCGCCGCCGCCACCAATGACAATGCCATCAAAAGAAATGGTTCTTATAGATGTCATAGTTTTACTCCACCTGTTAACTTAAAAATAATTGAAACTGATGATTACTTTGACGTGCAAACACACCCAACATCATCGAGGATTTGTTCTTTAGCGCAGAACATTTACTAAAAAAGCACTAAGAGCTCGCAACAATACATAAACACCTACTTTAGAGCCGAGTTATTTATCAGGCTGCAATATTAACTCGAAAATAAAGAGTTAATGCTCTCCAATCGCGACGCAAATTTATATACGCACTTATAACTAAAACCTATTTATCAATACTTACTATCTATTTATTCATCATTGTCTATATAAGATAGCTTAAATATTGACAGTTACCACAATAGCCTTGTAAACGGGCAAAATTATAGTGATACACGGATAAAAATACAAACCAAAGAGCATAAAATAATGAAATCTTATACATATTTAGTTTTAAAAATAGTAAACGATGGTTTTTCAATCAAATGACTCCAAAGCTAATCTAAAGAAGAGCACTTCAAGCCAAGTTAAAAAACAAAGACTTTGTTTAAAATACAGTCAAATCCACTCATTATTTACCATAAGTTTACGCTACTATTCAAAAGTGACTAACCCTTCAGGGGAACCTGTTGCTATAATGTTGGTGCTAAACAATAATTAAGCAGTAAATGTGTCTGATGTCAGTCACAACTTCACACTCGAAATTCATATCTTGTCGAGCGTATTCTCGGCAAATTCTTGTATAGCCATGCTAACACTTTCAAAGTTTTTTTAGGCGTGAGAGGCGTGGCTTTAAGTCGAATAAGAATTTCTTTATATCTACATATTATTCAGGAGCACCCATGACAGATAAACTTGCCCGCCTTACAATAGATGGTTCAGATGAAGTTATCGAATTACCAGTGCTATCCGGCAATTTGGGCCCAGATGTTATCGATGTACGTAACTTAGGCGCCAGTGGTTGTTTTACTTATGACCCAGGATTCATGTCAACGGCCTCATGCGAATCGAAGATTACTTTTATTGACGGCGACAAAGGGATTTTACTTCATCGCGGCTATCCTATCGAACAACTTGCAGATAAATCCGATTATTTGGAAACTTGCTTTTTATTATTAAATGGTGAGCTTCCCAACGAAAAAGAAAAAGCGGAATTCGAGAACACCATTACTCAGCACACCATGGTTAACGAAGCAATGTCACGCTTATTCCGCGGCTTCCATCACGATGCTCACCCAATGTCGATGATGTGCGGTGCTGTTGGTGCATTATCTGCTTTTTATCACGACTCTCTCGATATATCGAACGCAGAACATCGTAAAATATCCGCGCATCGTTTAATTGCTAAAATCCCAACTCTTGCAGCTATGTGCTACAAGCATCATATCGGCCAGCCATTTATGTACCCACGTAATGAACTGAGCTATTCAGAAAACTTCTTACATATGATGTTTGGTACGCCTTGTGACGAGCCAAACGTTAACCCTATTATTGCAAGAGCCATGGACAAGATCTTCTTGTTACATGCCGATCACGAAC
This sequence comes from Cellvibrionaceae bacterium, assembly GCA_964195035.1. GTDB lineage: Bacteria > Pseudomonadota > Gammaproteobacteria > Pseudomonadales > Cellvibrionaceae > CANLBN01. The sequence continues at coordinate 3,926 of CAXMPB010000255.1, forward strand.
AAAATGCATCAACGTCAACTGTGCGTCTTGCGGGCTCTTCAGGCGCTAACCCATTTGCATGTATTGCATCAGGTATTACTGCACTTTGGGGGCCTGCTCATGGTGGCGCTAACGAAGCCGTACTGAAAATGCTCGATGAAATCGGTAGTGTCGACAATATCGATGCCTACGTATTAAAAGCAAAAGATAAAAATGATCCTTTCCGTTTAATGGGTTTTGGCCATCGTGTCTACAAAAACTTTGACCCACGCGCCAACGTAATGAAAGAAACTTGTGCTGAAGTTTTAAGTGAATTGGGTATCAATGACCCACAACTAGCAATTGCTCAACGCCTTGAACAAATTGCCCTAGAAGATGATTACTTCATCGAGCGTAAACTTTATCCAAATGTTGATTTTTACTCTGGCATCATCATGAAAGCAATTGGTATTCCTACGGATATGTTTACCGTGATCTTTGCAACAGGCCGCACCGTTGGTTGGATTGCTCACTGGAGCGAAATGGTTAGCGAGAGCTACAAAATTGGTCGCCCGCGCCAGCTATATACGGGTTATAAAGCACGTGATTACGAAACAATGGATAAGCGTTAATCAGGCATCATTTATTGTTAATGTAATCATAAAAAGGCCGCATAATTGCGGCCTTTTTTGTGGGTTAAACTATTTAGCGGCAAATAAAATCATTGAAGTGAATTTTACGTTAACGCTACTTTAATTCTACTTTAGTTCTGCCTCCATTTTGGCTTTCAAGCTACCCCAGCTTGGTAAATTTTTTGAGACGTCTCCTTTTACTGCACGTGCCCGTGACTTTGCCAGCCACAAACCATCCCCATTAAAACTATAAACAGGTAATAGATCGCTTCGCTCGGAGGCAGGTAAAATCGTTTTATTAATATTGTCTAAAATCAAAGGCTCTGACGAGGGGGTCTCATAATAAGCGAGCACCATATGAGCAAGATTATATTCAAGCGCTTTAACATAGGTGATGCGTAATTTAGAGGCATCCATACCTATACTTGTCAAAGAGAAATACTTACCGATCGTGTAGTCTTCACAATCACCACCGTTTGATCCTAACGTCTCTATTGGTGTTGCCCAATAATCTTCTTTGCCCCAATGATCGATATCCCAAACCCAATCAACCTGATTAAAATAATCATTAGCTACACGAATATGCTTGGCATCTTCAGGCGGAATTTTATCAGCTAACTCATTTAAAAGGTCTTTCCAATCATGCACTCGCAGTCGCCCTTCAGCTCCAAACCTAGCTTCAACACGAGCTAAGGCTTTACTCGAAATGTTTTTATAATCGGGAATTGCGAGTGCGTAGGACGAAATAAAGAATAACAAAAGCGGCCAATACTGCATAAGAAAACCTTATTTAATGGAGTTAACGCATTATTAATTGAGTATAGTTGAGTCTCAGATAAAACAAGAAAATAAGAGTTATTTATATTAGGAGGCTGTCGAGAATAACGACCGTCGCGCGGGAATGTTACTTTAAGCCGATGGCTCTGGTGATTTAAAGTGACCGTCGCTCTGCTTGCCAAAAGCAGGCTCCACTATGCGACGAAAACTAGCAAAGCCGAACGACGCCGGCATTAATCCTTTTAATCAACTCAACATGCACATAAGACAGGGCCTATAAAAAACAAACTCTATTTAGTAAACTCTAAACAAGCATCTTGCAACCAACGCCAAATGTAATCAGAAAAACTACGGCGAATAATTAACTCCCAAACATCTTCACCTTTACGACAAATAACTGCCTGCGACTTTGAAAAAGCAGTCGTGACAACTTTTCCGACGGGAAAGTGACAGTCCGCCACATCATAAGATGTTGACTTCATTAATACATCGCGGGCATGCCTACCACTTAACACTAATAATGTTTGTCCGCCCGATACATTACAAATTGAATAATGCCCTTCTAAAGCTTTACGTAATATTGTCTCTAACTCGTAAGCTTTACTACCCGCACAAACAATTAACCATTCATCAGGCGAGATCCAACGAATCGATAGATCATCATTATAAATACACTGTAATGTTGTGGGTAATTCGCACGCCAATGTATTTTTAATGGCCACGTTAAAACTTACATCAGTAGCGTCACCTCGTAATACTAAATGGCCTAAAAACTTTTTTTCTACCAAAGAAATATTTTTATTATCAAGACCCCTATCGCCTTCAAGTAAATTGACATGGGATAAAGGACTCGCGGCACTCGCGTTAATAGGCTCGCCAGGCAATTGATTCATGACGGCAATCTTTTGCAAAACAATAGCCTCAACTTTATTATCAATAATATCAGACATTCTGGCGATCCCCTGCTGGATCTAAAAATATAGAGCTACAAATTTCTGCCTCAATGACCGTGCCATCTGCTTGTGGGTAATACACACTTTCTCCCATTCGTTTTATGCCACCTTTAATAAATCCCATTGCAATACTGCACTTTAAATTTTCACTCCAGTAACTCGAGGTAATATGTCCTTGCATATCCATTGGTATTGACTGGTTGGGATCATTGACTGCTTGCGAGCCCTCGGGAATAACTCGCTTAGAACCTTTTGTTTTTAAACCCACTAATTGTTTGCGATTAGGTCGCACACAATCTTCACGTGCCATACCGCGCTTACCAATAAAGCTAAAAGGTTTATTGGCGCTTACCGCCCAACCCATATTTAAATCATAAGGGTGAACCGAGCCATCGGTATCTTGGCCCGCAATAATAAAACCTTTTTCAGCACGTAAAATATGCATTGTCTCAGTGCCGTAAGGAGTAATATTAAATTTTTTGCCTTTCTCTATTAACTGCTCCCACACAAATAGGCCGTAGTTTGCTTGCACATTAATCTCAAATGAAAGCTCACCGGTAAAAGAGATTCTATAAACACGTGCAGGTATTCCTGCAACTTCACCCTCATGCCAATCCATAAATTTAAAATTTTCATTTTCTAAATTGATGTCATTAGTCAGCTCGGCTAATAATTTACGGCTATTGGGGCCAGATATTGTTGCCGTCGACCAGTGATCCGTTACCGACGTGAAATACACGTCAAGATCAGACCATTCAGTTTGATGATATAACTCTAACCATCCTAGTACGCGTGCAGCACCTCCGGTGGTTGTCGTCATTAAAAAATGATTCTCGCCAAGACAAGAGGTCACACCATCATCAAATACCATACCGTCTTCGCCGCACATTAAACCGTAACGACATTTTCCAACGGCAAGTTTTGCCCATGCGTTGGTATAAACTCGCGCTAAAAATTCACGGGCGTCTTTACCTTGAATATCAATTTTTCCTAAGGTCGATGCATCAAGAATACCGACACTCTCGCGAGTGGCGACACACTCTCGATTGAGTGCTTGCTGCATCGTCTCACCCGCCTCGGGAAAATACCAAGGGCGCTGCCATTGACCGACATCTTCAAACTCTGCACCGCGATCGACATGCCACTGCTGCATAGCGGTATAACGTTTTGGATCGAATAATTCACCACAATGACGACCGGCAATGGCACCAAAGGTTATCGGTGTATAGTTAGGCCGAAAAATAGTGGTGCCGGTTTCTGGTATCGTTTTATTCAGTGCTTTGGCGGTAATAGCCATACCATTAATGTTGCCAAGCTTACCTTGATCAGTACCAAAACCAAGCGCGGTGTAACGCTTAACATGCTCGATAGATTCAAAGCCTTCGCGTGTGGCCATCTCGATTCCGGCGGCAGTCACATCATTTTGAAGATCGACAAATTGTTTGGGTGCACGACTAGTGGCTTGCGTATGAGGAATATGAAATAAAGCCATCGTTGGCGTCTCAACAATATCGGCAACGTCCTTAAAATTAGGCTCTGGTAAATCTTTAATACCGATCTTTCGTGCAGCAGTACAAGCAACCTCATAACCCTCTTGCAGGCAATTTTTTAAAGGGTAATTGCCATTAATAGCGCCGGCAGTCAGCTGTTGTTGAATCGTCTCGCCGGGTACAAAACCAATAGCCTGCTCATTCCAAATAGGTCTGCTGCCCGTGTGACAAGATAAATGTACCGCGGGGCTCCAACCACCAGAACTGGCAACAGTATCGCAAATAAGTTCATCTACCTCTCCAGTAATATTATCCCCAGCCGCATCAAGCTCGGCAATGCGGACACTACTCACACGTCGACTACCTGATACATCAATCACAGCCGTACCCGTTATTATCTCAATACCTAGGTCACGTGCTTTTTGTATACGCTCACCCTGAGGGTTAGCGCGAGTGTCAACTATCGCTACTATTTTACGACCCGTATCAAACCAATCAAGCGCCGCTTGATAAGCATAATCGTTCGTCGTCATTAAAACTAAACGGTTACCCGGGACAACATCGTAGCGGTTAATATAAGTTGATACCGCAGAGGCCAATAGCGAACCTGGCACATCGTTATTACCAAACACCAAAGGTCGCTCATGCGCGCCCGTCGCTAGCACAACCCATTGAGCGCGAACGCGATGCATACGCTGGCGAGCATGATGTTGCGGCGCTTGATCAGACATATGATCCGTGCAGCGTTCATGTATCGTTAAAAAATTATGATCGTGATAACCGTTAACGGTGGCACGCGGTAGACACACCACATTAGTCGCAACATTTAATTGATCAAGCACCTGAGCAAGCCATACTTGTGTATTTTCTCCATCAATTAATTCAGTACTGTGCAATAAAGACCCACCAAATTCTGACTGCTCATCAGCAATAATTACTCGAGCACCTGTCTGAGCAAGAGTTGCAGCTGCCGCAAGACCACTAGGACCTGCCCCCACAATTAATACATCGCAATGTCTGTGTATATGGTCATAAATATCCGGGTCGCTCTGCATTGACGAGCGACCAAAACCAGCCGCTTTACGAATCACTTTTTCGTAAGTCTTCCACATTTTTTGTGGGTACATAAAAGTTTTGTAATAAAAGCCTGGCGACATAATATTGCCACCGACTTTACCGACATAACTCATTAAATCGAAATCTTCACTCGGCCAACCATTCGTTGCACGACACACAAGGCCATCAAATAGCTCTTGCTGAGTAGCGCGCACATTGGGCACTTGAGTTGCCTCGGTCGCACCCATTTGTAAAATTGCATTCGGCTCTTCGGCACCAGCTGCCACAATGCCACGTGGACGACTATATTTAAAACTACGACCAATAATATCAACACCATTGGCTAATAACGCAGAGGCTACCGTATCGCCTTCATAGCCCCCATAGGTTTTATTACCGTAGGTAAACGACACAGGCTTATCATAATTAATACGACTAGTATTATTAGCGTCGCCATTATTTTTAATATCGCTATTTAAGCCTGAGCGAACACGATTTTTTTGTTTCATATCTGAAGTCATAAATTTGGAGCCATAAAAGTAGTAGTCATAAAGATAATCTCACGCGCTAAACGTGGGTTGCTCACCGACTTTGTAAGTCTCTTTTATTTCATAGGTCACTGTATCGCGCGTCATATTAAAAAATTTACGACAACCAATGGCATGTACCCATTGCTCTTGATATAAGCCGCGGGTGTTTTTTCGCATATACAAATATTTCGCCCACTCGGTATCAGTCAGAGCTTCTGGATCAAGAGGTCGATCATTATGAGCTTGACCAACCACATGAAACTCATCTTCTTCGCGATGCTCACAGCAATGAGGACAATAAATAGAAAACATTTTTTCTCACTATTCTTTGTAGTTTTGTTATACATAATTTAAAAATATTAATGAGTAACGCCGGTACTATTAAGGTACAACGCTGATGGCTCTTAATGCGCCACGCCGGCGGCGCCATGTTCGTCGATCAACGCACCATCATTAAAACGGAACATAGAAAACGGCTCTGCCAGTGGATGCATTACACCTTGCGCAAGCGACGCCGCAAAGATATCGCCCGAGCCCGGAATTGCTTTAAAACCACCGGTACCCCAACCGCAATTAAAAAATAAATTATCGACAGGACTTTTAGAAATGATCGGACAGGCATCGGGGCAAGTGTCGACAATGCCGCCCCATTGTCGGTTCATGCGTACTCGACTAAAAATAGGAAACAACTCAACGATCGCTTGAATAGTCTGCTCGGTTGTTATGTAAGAACCGCGCTGGCCATAACCGTTATAGCCATCGATGCCCGCACCAATAACCAAATCACCTTTATCGGATTGAGAGATATAACCATGCACGTGGTTAGACATAACAACGGTATCGAGAATCGGTTTAATGGGCTCTGACACCAAAGCTTGAAGAGGATGAGACTCTAAAGGCAAATCAAAGCCTGCCATATTAGCCAACACGCTCGAGTGGCCCGCAACCACACAGGCAACGCGATCTGCATGAATATTACCGTGTTGCTTAGTGGATACCCCCTTTGCCGTACCATCTTCGATAAGAATATCATTCACTTCACACTGCTGGATAAGATCAACCCCAAGGCTATCAGCTGCGCGAGCATAACCCCAAGCGACGGCATCATGGCGTGCAACACCTGCCCGGGCTTGCCAAGAGGCACCTAAAATGGGGTAACGGGTATTGGCCGAGCAATCCATAATCGGTACTAGCTCTTGCACTTGCTGGGTATCGAGCACTTCGCCATCAATACCGTTGAGGCGGTTGGCACTGACTCGGCGCTGTATATCACGCATATCTTGTAAGGTGTGACCAAGATTGAGTACGCCGCGCTGTGAAAACATAACGTTATAGTTTAAGTCTTGAGAGAGACCCTCCCATAATTTCATCGAGTGTTCGTATAAATGTGCAGCTTCATCCCACAAATAATTTGAACGTACAATAGTCGTATTACGTGCCGTATTACCACCACCAAGGTAGCCTTTTTCGAGCACGGCAACGTTTTTCACACCGTAGCGTTTCGCTAGATAATAAGCCGTTGCCAAACCATGGCCACCACCACCAACAATGATGATGTCGTACTTTTTTTTAGGCTTAGGGTTTCGCCAAACACGCTGCCAATTTTCGTGATGACTTAGCGCATGCTTGATAAGACCAAAGCCGGAGTATTTTTGCATAAACTATGTGCCTTGAATAATGTCCCTCGAATTTCGTCTGTTCGAGTATTGTTTGTAGTGTGTTGACAACTCGATAATTATTGCTCTTGCCAAGAGAGAATAAAGATAATCAATTATCACTATTACCTACTTACGTCCGCTAATTGCTAATTTACGACACTCGTTAAAAATATAAAACACCTTAAAAACCAATAAGCTTAGAATTCAATTACTACGCGGCCTTTAGCCACACTGCAACAGCTAAGAATATACCCTGCCGCTTTATCTTCATCGGTAATTCCACCGTTATCATCCATCGAGACCTCGCCCTCTAACTTAAGTACTTTACACGTCCCACAAACACCCATGCCGCAGGCTCTAGGAATATTAAGATCTATTCTTGCCGCAGCGGCATGAATAGTCTCATCCGGCAGCCCAAGAATACTTTTACCCGACTTGTAAAAAGAGACTTCAACCATATCATCTGAGGTATGGTGCTTCAGCGTCTCGACGACTTTGGCAGCACTCTCCTCGGCAGTGGCGGCGATTGCTTTAGGTGTAGAACCAAATAACTCCTCATGATAATGCTTCATATCGAAATTATTGATTTGAAGTATTTTTTTGACCGCATCCATGTAAGGTGCTGGACCACAGCAGAATATTTCGCGATCCATAAAATCCGGTGCAATCATTGTTAATTTGGCTTCATCTAGAAAACCTCGATAACCATGCCATGCTTGGCCGCTCTCATAAGTCTCGCAAATTAAATGTAGCGAAAAGTTTTCAATACGAGAGCACATATGTTCTAGCTCACGCCGATAAATAATATCCTTCGGTGTTCTGGCGCTGTGAGAAAAGACCATATCTATATCGGCATTGGTATCAAAAAACCAACGAGTCATCGACATCACAGGGGTAATACCGACACCACCGGATAGAAATAACAATTTATCTGATGGGTAATCGATGCAATTAAAACTCCCAACAGGCCCATGAACAGCCAAATCTGAACCGACGACAATATTGTCATGTAGCCAGTTTGAGACTTTACCGTAGGGAATTCGTTTAGCGGTGATAGAAAAGCTGTAAGGTACTGAAGGCGAACTAGAAATAGTATACGAACGCATAATCTGCTCGCCTTCTATCTCTAACTCTAAGGTAACAAACTGACCAGGTTTAAAGAAAAAGATAACCGGTTGATCAGCCATAAAACAAAAGGTTCGTACATCCCGAGTTTCTTCAATAACTTTGACACAGCGCACTTTATGACGGCCATTGGACCATGTTTGCGTAGAGATAGGCGCAAATGCGTCTACGGAACTTTCATTATAATCCGATGATGCCATCAATCATTTCCTCAAATTTTTATCGCTTTTTATAACAACTAATTGTAACGACATTTTTAATAATTTATTAAGAAAATAGCCGCACAGATTTTGAACCGATAGTAGGACATTACACTATAAGCTTAGCAAGTTTCAAACCCATTAAAGTCTTAAAAAATATATTCCTATAAATAAAACTGACAAGGTCGAAATCAGTTAGATTCGAGGTCGGTTTTAAGTAAGTATGACAGCGCCATTTAATTATAATCCAACAGAATGGTACTAGCTATTGCCGTTGAAAAAATTAGAGAAAGGCTACTCCATGAACGATTACAAATTGATACCTGTAGACCGCCTACCAACTGAAGTGAGCAGAGAGCAAGTTCAGCAAATGCTGAGTACGCGCAACCCAGGCTTCACCCTTGAACAAGCTCTATATAACAACCCGCAAATATTCCAAATGGATATGGAAGAAATTTTTCAAAAAGAATGGATCTTTGTTGGTATGAGCTGTGAAGTACCTAATCGTGGCGATTACATCACCGTAGATATTGGCCAAAACCCCGTATTAATCGTTCGCGATGCCGATGGTTCTATTAATGCCTTTCACAACACCTGCAGTCATCGCGGATCACGCTTATGTTCAGCTGCCAAAGGCAAAGTCGCAAATCTTGTTTGCCCCTACCACCAATGGACCTATGACTTAAAAGGTAATTTATTATTTGCCGGTAACGATGTCATCGAAAACTTTGATAAAAGTGACTTCGGCTTACACAAAGCTCATTGTGCCGTAGGTGGCGGCTTTATTTTTATTAGTCTAAATCAACAGCAGCCAGAGAATATACAAGACTTTATAAACTCTATGGACGAATACATGGAGCCCTATGATATCGAGAATACAAAAATTGCAACACAATCAAGCACCCTCAGAAAAGCCAATTGGAAATTGGTAATGGAAAACAATCGCGAGTGTTATCACTGCGGCAATGGACACCCCGATTTAAATGGCTCACTCATAGAATACGATGATGTCAACGACCCACGTGCGCCCCAAGAATTTTTAGATTACTGCGCAGAAGAAGCTTCCCAATGGGACGCTGACCGTATACCTCACGAACGCCGCGACCATACATTGCGCAATAGAATTGTACGCATGCCCCTTAAAAAAGGCACCGAGTCAATGACAGCAGATGGCACCAAAGCTTGCGATAAATTAATGGGAAGAATCAAAAATTACCGACTGGGTTCACTGCGCATACTTCACTTACCCAACTCATTTAACCATATGCAAAGCGACCACTGTGTCGTGTTTTGTGTATTGCCTATTTCTGCACAAGAGACATTAGTCACTACTAAATGGATAGTTCATAAAGATGCCGTCGAGGGTAGAGATTATAATTTAGAAAAGCTTTGCAGAGTATGGAACTCAACCAACAATGAAGACAAAGGTTTTACCGAAGAAAACCAACGCGGAATCAACTCCATTGGCTACCAACCCGGCCCCTACGCACCAGCTTATGAATTTGCTGTCATTAACTTTGTAAATTGGTATGCAGAGACAATGTTGAAAAACATGAATAGCTAAAAACTTTAGGCTTTATGTAATACAAAAATATATTTTTTGGTTTTATCTATTCTATTAAAATATAAATTTCTGTGAACTCATTTCTCTTAGACAAACTGAATATTAAATACTTTCAATCGAGCTTGGTTTTTTTGATTTTTATTCATTTATAGCCAGAGTTTTCTATTTAAGAATAAATAAGAGCTTAATTTTTATTCTGTTCTGTTCATGCTTAGCCGAGAGTTACTTGTCTAGGAAAAAAGAGGAGTCGGGATTCCTTCCGAGAAGTACTTGACTAAGAGTTTTTGGGGTCATATTTTTTACGACGGCACTTGCAGGCTTAATATTTCAAAGCACTACATTTTCATTACCTAAAGTATTTGACGAGGAATTTAGCGCATTGGCAAGTTTAATAGGATGGTATTCGTTCTTAGTATTTGCAGTTGCGGCCTTTGCACAATTCCTTGTTGGATATCTGCTTGATAACTATTCGATACGTCCGATATTTACTACCGTTGCTTTATGGCAAGCCGCTCTTTTCTTCGTCATGACACAGGTCAGTAGTGCTATTACTGTACTAGTTACGATTGCTTTTATGCTTGTCGTCTTCGGTCAAATTCCAATTAACGATGTTCTTGTTGGTCGTATTGCACGAAGTGAATGGCGGAGTCGCGGATATGCTATTCGCTCCGTTATAACTTTTTCGGTGATGGCGTCTGCTGTTTCGCTAATCGCTTGGATACATGGAAACTGGGGGTTCAGTCATTTATTTGAATTGCTGGTAGTATCTGCACTATTGACATTTTCAGCTACCTTGCTCCTTACTCGGCATTTGAGTCGGAAAGAAATATTGAGTTAAACGTTTTGACAATAATCCCACCTTTAACGACTAGAGTTATACGCTTATATAGCTCCCTACCTCCTGCTATAGAGGTTAGAGATTCAAAGTTGCAATAAATCTTTTAGGGCCAGTTGATTATCACTTAACAAGTCAGATACTAAGCCCTTAATGAATACGCCAGCACTTGCATCGTCGATATTTCTGCACTGTACTTATCTATAGTAAAACTTTACATTCTTAGCATAAGTATGGCTTATATCGCGCTTTTAGATTTTGTCACCTTATACTGACAGGGCTAGCTTGAGGCTGAATGGTTCTATATTATTGCCAGTTTTAAGATAGGCTGTCTGGTCTGTTATTTGCTGGCAGTCTCGCCAGATGGCCTTATTAGATAAGCTCATTGGATAGTTATGAATCAACCAAACCACGATCACCCGATGCTCGGCATTATGCTGATGATGATGGCTATGATCGTCATCCCGTTAATGGATATTTTTGCCAAAATGTTAGCGGCTCAATACCCTGTGCTACAAATTACCTGGGGGCGGTTTATATTTAATGTGATCTGGCTGATCCCATTTTTAATATGGCGAAAAGAAAAGTGGTGGCTTTTGCCTCAGCGCCCGTGGATTCAGATATTCCGTGGCCTGTGTCTACTATCATCGACATTTTTTTTCTTTGTGAGTATCAAGACCAATCCAATTCCCAATGCACTTGCCTTACTATTTGTAGCACCCTTAATTGTGACGCTACTGTCGCCATTTATACTCGGTGAAAAGTTTGGCATAAGGCGTTTGCTAGCTACATTATTTGGGTTTGTTGGGGTATTGATTGTGCTGCAACCCAATAGCGACGAGTTTCAGCCTAGCCTGTTGTATGCGTTAATAGCGGGGCTAAGCTATGCACTTTATATTTTAGTCACAAGAAAAGTATCGACAAGTAGTAGCCCGCTGATGACACTTTTTTATACTGCTGTCGTCGGCACTGTGGCAATAACCCCCTGGGTGCCAATGATTTGGGTTCCGGTAGATAGCGAGGCTGTCTTATTATTTGCAGCCATTGGGTTGATCGCTGCAAGCGGTCATTTTTTGGTTATTTTATCCTGCCAATACGCGCCAGCATCTCTTGTGGCACCCTTCAACTACACCGAGATCATTGTGGCAACAATGCTCAGCTACCTGTTTTTTGGTTATCTACCGAATACTATAGTTTGGCTGGGTATCGGGATTATTTGCGTGAGCGGCATCTACATTTCATTGCGAGAGATAAAACAGCAACGGCTTAATAAGTCCGCAGCTATAAGACGTTAAAAATTGGTCGCCCTTAACTCAAACAGCATTATCCAAGAAAAACTCTGAAATCGTCTTCTTTTGGTCGGTATCGACGAACCCACTATAATTTGAACTAATGACCGCTCCAAATTCATAGTGACTAAAACTCAAAATCACAAATTTATCACTTTTTACTGTCGCCTCAATTGGCTGATTTCATCTTTGGCGTATTGTTGAATTTTTTGCCCCTAAGTTGTCATGTTGACACTGCGGTTATCACACACAAACAACGGTGCTTCCAGATAATCTTAGAGCTGACGAACACTGCGCGATAGTATTGATGCACTGGTGTTAAAGGCACTACCAAAATGCAATGTGTCGGTTAAGACCAAGAAACTTTTTAAGCTGCAGGTATTTATATATGGTTTATTTTTATGTTGTGTAATTAGATATATTGCATTCCATTTATTTCAATTTACGAGGCGTGTTATTTTCTATAGGGTTACGTCTCTGATTTCTCGTCTCTATCTTATTATCTTTAAAGCCAGTTACACTTAATTAAACGGAATCCACATCATGTCCAACAACTATTTTAATACCCTGCCGTTGCGTGAGCAGTTGGCTCAACTCGCCAAATGTCGCTTTATGCACATCTCAGAATTTCCAGACGGTGTTGAAGCACTGAAAGGCAAAAAAATGGTTGTCATCGGTTGTGGTGCCCAAGGTTTAGCCCAAGGCATGAACCTGCGTGACAGTGGTTGTGATGTATCTTACACCTTGCGTGCAGCGGCCATTGCCGAGAAGCGTCAATCTTGGAAGAACGCTACCGAAAACGGTTTTACTGTTGGCACCTATGATGAATTAATCCCAACCGCCGACGTCGTTTTGAACCTTACTCCAGACAAGCAGCACACCTCTGTTGTTAACGCCATTATGCCGTTGATGAAGCAAGACGCTTGCCTCTCTTATTCACATGGTTTCAACATCGTTGAAGAGGGCATGAAAATTCGCGAGGACTTAACGGTCATCATGGTTGCGCCTAAGTGCCCAGGCTCTGAAGTTCGCAACGAATACGTTCGTGGCTTTGGTGTTCCTACTTTGATCGCTGTGCACGAAGACAACGATCCTAAAGGCGAAGGTTTGGCACTGGCTAAAGCTTACGCGGTTGGTACTGGCGGCCATAAAGCTGGCGTATTGATGTCTTCTTTCATCGCTGAAGTTAAATCTGATTTGATGGGCGAGCAAACTATTTTATGCGGCATGCTGCAAACCGGCTCTCTGTTGTGTTTCGACAAGATGATCGAAGAAGGTGTTGACGCAGCTTATGCGTCTAAACTTGTTCAGTACGGCTGGGAGACAATTACCGAAGCGCTGAAATACGGCGGTGTTACCAATATGTTGGATCGCTTGTCTAACCCAGCAAAAATCAAATGTTTTGACTTAGCCGATGAATTAAAGCAAATCATGCGTCCGCTTTACAACAAACATCAAGACGACATCATCAATGGCACCTTCTCAAGCGTTATGATGGAAGATTGGGCTAACGACGACGTTAATCTTTTAGGCTGGCGTGCAGATACGGCTGAAACCGCGTTTGAGAAAACACCTGCTGGCGACATAGAAATCTCGGAGCAAGAATATTTTGATCACGGTATTTTAATGGTTGCCATGGTTAAAGCCGGCGTTGAATTGGCGTTCGAAACCATGACCGCTGCAGGCATTATTGCTGACTCCGCTTACTACGAGTCACTGCATGAAACACCATTAATCGCCAACACCATCGCGCGCAAAAAATTATATGAGATGAACGCGACTATCTCTGATACCGCTGAATATGGCTGCTACCTATACAACCACGCGTGCATACCATTGCTGGCTGACTTCATGAAAGGCATTAAGACCGACGTTATTGGTCGCGGTTTGAACCTAGACGATCTAGGCGTTGATAACGCCCGTTTGATCGAAGTCAACTCGCAATTGCGTAGCCATCCGGTTGAAGCCATTGGTGCAACGCTTCGTGGCCACATGTCAGATATGAAAAAAATCGTATAACGGTTATTTTTTAATATCGACACTGAGAAGGCCGAGATTAAAACCTCGGCCTTTTTTATGCACAACACACTGAATTTTATAAATCGGATTTTTAAATCATGACCCAGCAAAACACTATTTGCCTCAATAATTTATCCGTTAGTTTTGAAGAGCGTTTTGAATTGCATGACATCAATTGGCAAATTGAGCCACAACAACATTGGGTTATCACTGGTACCAATGGTGCGGGAAAGTCGGCCTTGGCAGCCGTACTTGCCAAGGTAGGTGATATCACCGCGGGCACTATTGATGGCTTACCCAAACAGGTTGCTGTGGTCTCGTTTGAAGCACAGGCTGAGTTGATAGACGCTGAATTAAAAAAAGACGATGCCGACATTATGGATGTCATCAGCGAAGGCACTTCGGTTCATGATATTTTGTTTGAGAATTGTCGCGACTTAGAACTGGCCAAACAACTGAGCGTGAAATTTGATTTGCAAAAATTAATGGACCGCGCTTTTAGAAAACTTTCTACGGGTGAATCTCGCAAAGTCATGCTGATTCGCGCAC
>CAXMPB010000256.1:0-4419 GCA_964195035.1 Cellvibrionaceae bacterium
AATAAAGACGTGTGTATTATAGAAGGTGATGTAGACGATAAACCATTGCTAGAGCGTGTTTTTAGCGATTTTGACATTAGCAGTGTGATTCATTTCGCAGGTGATAAAGCCGTGGGTGAATCGGTCGTTAAACCTTTGATGTATTATCAAAATAATCTAAATACTGCACTGACCTTATTAGAGGTAATGCAAGTACACGCTTGCAAACAATTGGTTTTTAGCTCTTCTGCAACGGTATACGGTGATCCTGAAACAATACCTATGACCGAACAATCGCCATTATCGGCGACTAATCCCTATGGTCAAACCAAATTAATGATTGAAACTATCTTAAAAGATATTGCTAAAGCCGACCCTGCGATGCGAATAGCTGTGCTTAGGTATTTTAACCCTGTCGGTGCCCACGAAAGTGGCTTAATCGGCGAAGACCCAAATGGTATTCCAAATAACTTGATGCCTTTTGTTGCAAAAGTAGCTGTTGGTCAATTGGCACAGGTAGGTGTTTTTGGTGATGATTACGATACTAAAGACGGCACTGGCGTACGTGATTACATTCATGTTGTTGACTTAGCAGCAGGTCATCTAGCCGCGCTAAAAAAGCTATCTACGCAAACTGGATGGCAAGCTTATAATTTAGGTACCGGTAAGGGTTATTCGGTATTAGAAGTGATTAAAAGCTTTGCAAAAATAGCTAACAAAGCAATACAGCATCAAATATTACCTAGGCGAGCAGGGGATATAGCAACTTACTTAGCAGACATTCAATACACTACCGAAAATTTAGGTTGGGAAGCCAAAGCTAACCTGAATAAAATGATCAGGGATCATTGGAATTGGCAGCAAAAAAACCCTAATGGTTATAAAAATGCACATTAAAAAGTGTATTCAAATGGTCTCTACTGTTCTTTTCATCTGTTGTTTAATAGCCGTCAGTTGGGGTGTTTTTAGATCTACACCTCCGCAAGAAATATTCTATCAATCAGATAAGGTATTACACGTATTGGCTTTTGCTCTGCTGGCTTTTACTGGCAGAATGGCAATGCCAATGCTTTCTTCATTTCTATATTGGCCAATAATTGCTGTTATTGTAGTTTCAATGGAATATTTACAAGGTGTATTACAATTTACCAGGATATCAAGCCTAGAAGATGCTGTAGCAAATCTAGTTGGAGTTGGATTGGCATTTGTGGCGGTAAAAGTGGCAGTAAAAATAGTCGATAAAGTAATGTCGAGTCATTTAGACTATTAATTCTTTTTCCAATCTCGCCGTTATTAACAGACCTCCATAAAAACTAAAAAGGCTAACAATAGCTAAGCACGAGAATCAAGTCAGCTATACTCTAAACATAGCCATGACTTAATTATATATCGTCACTATACTTATCAATAAGAATTACTAGCCTCAACAGGAAGAACTATGCGGTTTAAGATAATAGCCATGCTAATACTGATTAGTACCAGTGGTCATACGTTGGCAGAAAATCTTAATAAGAATTACTCATTTGCCGTGGTTCCGCAGCAATCAGCCCAACGCCTAGCCGCATTATGGGGGCCAATTTTGGCGCATATCCAAAAAGAAACTGGCATCAAGCTACAATTCAAGACGGCAAAAAACATACCTGAATTCGAAAAGCGTCTTGCACAAAGTGAATATGATTTTGCCTATATGAATCCCTATCACTTTACTGTCTTTAATCGCTCGCAAGGATACACCGCTATTGCCGTTCGCAAAGATCAGCCCATCAAAGGTATTATCGTCGTGAGAAAAGACAGCCCCATTAGCTCAATTGATGAGTTGGCAGATAAAACCTTAGCCTTTCCTTCGCCCGGTGCCTTTGCGGCAAGTATTTTACCCAGAGCTAATTTAAAACAACAAAACATTAAGATTACACCACGCTATGTTTCATCTCACGACTCTGTCTATCTAAATGTAGCCAAGGGCCTACTACCCGCTGGTGGCGGCGTAAAGCGCACATTCGACAATACGAACCCTAGGGTTAATTCGACATTAAAAATACTATGGACATCGACGGCTTATACACCACATGCAATTGCCGCACACCCTAATGTTACAAAAGATATTCGTGAACGTATTCAAAATGCTTTAGTCAACATGAAAAACACGGCTAAAGGAAAAAAATTATTGTTAGCATTAAAAATAAAAAATGGACTTATTAAAGCCGAAGATAAAGATTGGGATGATGTGCGCGATCTAAAACTCGATGAGTTAGACAAGCTGGTTAAAACAAAGTGATTATGTCGCTGCGCTTAAAAGCAATTATTGGCATTGCTTTAATAGAGCTAATTTTGCTCTTCATATTGATTAGTACTATTTTAAATTACATGCAGAAGATCAACGAAGACAGCTTAGAAACTTATATTGCAACGACTAAAACACTATTTGCTAGTAGTACCAAAGACGCGATCTTATCTTTTGATCTTGCCACACTAGAAAACTTTGTCGCCGAAGTTTTAAAGAATGAGAGCATTCTCTATGTGCGTATTTTTGACAACAACAGCAATGTCCTCGCTAGTGGGAGTCGTGAACAGTATCGCGAGAAAAAATTTGTTGCTGACAACAGCTATCAAGAAGTTGACGATTCTGTTTATGATGCGGAGCAGCTAATTACAGTGAATGACATAACTTACGCCAAAATTCAAATAGGCGTATCGACACAACGAATAGAGCAGTCTATTAAAGAGACACGACAGTTAGCTGCTGGCATTGCCATTACAGAGATAGTATTAGTTGCCTTCTTTTCTTTTATCCTTGGCATTTATTTAACTAGACAGCTAAAAACATTACAAGATGCCGCACGCGACATATGTGCTGGTAACTACACAAAAAAAATAGACATTAAAACAAACGATGAAATAGGCAAAGTGGCTCTTGCATTTAACCAGATGATGAGCACTCTTAATCTTTCTAATGAAAGAACTCTCTCTTATCAAGAAGAATTAAAGGAGCTTAATAAATCACTTGAGGAGCGTGTCGACAATCGCACACGAAAAACACTTGAACAAAAAAATAAGTTAGAAAGCGCTTATAGCCAACTGCAACAAACTCAAGTGCAATTGGTGGAATCTGAAAAGCTAGCCTCTATTGGTCAGCTTGCTGCGGGCGTTGCACACGAAATAAATAACCCCATTGGATTTGTAAAAAGTAATCTGTCATCACTTGAAAGTTATATAAATATTTATCGAACTCTTATTAAAGAGCAACAAGATTTTATTAATAACGTAGACTTAGAAAACCATCCACATTTAAAAGAACTGTTTTTTAAAATAGAAAAGTATCAAAACAAAGAAGACATAGACTTTATAAATAATGACATTAAATCTCTTATTAAAGAATCGATAGCAGGAACTGTTCGTGTATCAGAAATTGTCAAAGGCCTAAAGGTTTACGCTAGAGGATCCAATGAAAAATTAGAGCTTTGCGACATTGGAGCTTGTCTAGAAGACGCTCTAAAAATCATCAACAATGAAATAAAATATAAATGTAAAATTAAGAAAGACATAAAAAAGCTACCTTTATTTAACTGTAATGAAGTACAAATGACTCAAGTATTTACTAATTTAATTGTTAATGCAGCACAAGCCATTAAGCATGTTGGCGTTCTAACGATTAAAGCCTCGCATAATACGAGCAATAAAGAATCAAATATCACAATAAGCATTGAAGATAATGGCGAAGGCATCTCTGAGGCTAATAAAGCTAAATTATTTGATCCTTTTTTTACCACAAAACCCGTTGGAGAAGGCACAGGTCTTGGGCTTTCTATATCTCGTGGCATTATTGCCGATCATGGCGGAACGATATCCGTCGAAAGTAAAGAGGGCGTCGGCACTCGCTTCACTATTATCTTTAATCTTTAGCAAGCCTAGAGCTATATTTTTAAAAGAGAATAACAATGACTCCAAAAATTTTAATTGTCGATGATGAACAGTACATACTTGAGTCATTTTATCGATTTTGTAAGATTCGCAAATGGACTGCATTTACGTCAAATAGCTGTCTAGAAGCACTGGAGATATTACAAAAAGAATCTATTGACATTATTATTTCTGACATGCGAATGCCAGAGATGGATGGCGTGACATTTTTAACGAAGGCAAAGGCATTATCACCTCAATCTATCCGCATCCTTTTAACGGGCTATGCCGATATGAAAGCAGTCGAAAATGCTGTTAACGAGGCAAAGGTATATAGCTACTTGAGTAAGCCTTGGGATGATCAAATGTTAGAAAGTGTTATCAATAGCGCCGTGGACTTTAAAGCTAAAGAAGATGAACGCCTGCGCTTAATTGATGAAATTGCATGTAAAAAAAAAGAATTAAAAACACTTAAGAGTCTCTCGAAGCGAAGTTAGAAAATCGCACCGAGAAGCTACAGGCTTCAATGCACGCGGCGCAACA
>CAXMPB010000257.1:0-5853 GCA_964195035.1 Cellvibrionaceae bacterium
TTGCCGGAGAAAAAGGAGGGAAGCTTACCTTCAGCCGGCCCCTTGTTCTACCTTCATAGATGATGCACTTCGAATTTGAATCCGCGTTTAATAACAGCGGTGATTTTGAAGGTTTTCGTGGTACTGGGTCGGATGTTACACAGGCTCATGAATTATCTAAAAAGCTGTTCTATCAAGCGAGCCACGATTCCTTGACGGGGCTGCTAAATCGCAATGCCTTTGAACAATATTTACAGTCTGTACTTGATAGAGCTGAGCGGAATACTGTCGATAATGTTATTTTTTACTTGGATTTAGATCATTTTAAAATAGTGAATGATACCTGTGGTCATTTGGCAGGAGATGAGCTACTAAGAAATGTCAGTAAAATACTAAAAGATAATGTTCGCAAGTACGATACTGTCGCGCGCTTGGGTGGTGATGAGTTTGCCATTGTTCTTGAAAAATGTAGCACAAAACAAGCAACGGCAATCGCCAATAAATTATTGCAGGCTATTGTCGATTTTTGTTTTGTTTGGGAGGGGCAAACTTTTTATATAGGTGTCAGTATTGGGCAAGTCTTATTCTCACGTCTACCCAATGATATTAACGAAGTATTAAAAGTGGCCGATGCCGCCTGTTATGCGGCAAAAAAATCTGGCCGTAATCGCGTGCATGTTCATGAATAAAAGGTTGCTTATATGTCAGGCCTTGCTTTATTGTGCTATTTTTTAAGGACAGACACTCTAGGTTTTTACCCTAATCGAGGCGGCTATTTGATCACAGCAATGATGAATAGCCTTGATCACTCCTAATCTAATCGCTGAATGTCGATTATTGAGAGTAAAAGGGTGACTGCTGCCAATTTAAAGCGGCTCTCTATCTACCAAAACTGAACATTGTGCATGACGCACAACTTTACTCGCTGTAGAGCCCAGCAAATAATCTTGAAGTCTAGGTGTGTGAGAATTTATTAAGATTAAGTCCGCTTTATGCTCTTTTGCCGACTCAATAATATTATGGTAAGAGGAGCCATCATGGCGAACCTCTACTTCAGCGTCTACGCCAGATTTTTTTATCCATTGATCCATCGTCTCACGAGTCATTGAAACAAGATAAGGAACGGCTTCGAGTACATGCAATAATATAATGCGACCGCTATCTGATAACTTCTCTGCTTTCGTAAGTGATCGGATAGTTGCCTCTTCATCCAAAAAATCAGTAGGTACAATAATCGTGCTATACATTTGATATCTCCATTGAGAGTAGAATCTTAAAACGTGAAGGCGGTCATCTCTAAGATTTTCCTCCAGTGGTGATTACTCTATTCCTAATGCGTTATTAAGGTTTGATTCAAATCAAGTATTGAGAATGTTTATTTTTAAAATAATATGCATCACGTAAAATTATTTATGGGCTTACGCTAAAGCATTGAGCATTAACCCCTGTATTTATTAGTCAGCCCATATGTGCTGCGATCTAGGCTAGCTATTTATATAGAGTCATAAACATAACCAAAATTAATGTTATTATTCACGGTGTTGCTCGAGTCAATGACTAGCACAATCTCCCCAAAAGCTTGGGGCATCTTAAACTTTAAATATGCGGGCCTATTAATTATGAAAAGCTACCCTACTCTGACTGAAATGGGCGTTAGTAACCCAGAACAAATCCAACGGTACTCCTTATCTACTTTGAACAAAATCGACCATTTACGAATTATCTATCGCCGAAAGAAAGGATCGTTTTTACCTACCAGTAAACGCTTTGAGTTTGGTCGGTCGAGTAAAACCGTGGTGATCGATAGCGGCACAAGACAAACAGGTATTGTTCATGAAATTTCGCCTTTCTTGCAGCGGGCTATTATTGAGCTAGAGGACATCATAGACAACAAAAAAACTGCCTTGGAGCACAAAGCAATTGTAAAAGATGAGATGCAGCGACTGGAGCAGGAAATGAATAGTCGACTAGCCTATATTGAATCTCTTATTGATGACATGTAGCTCTAATTGTTGAAATAGCTACTGAGATATTTGAATACCTTGTTACTCAGCCCCCAGCAAGATATTCAAATACAGCGAGAACATGATTTTATCGAACATTATTTTATTTAATATTGTTTAATCGATCATTGCATCAGTAGTCAAATTTATAAAGCAACCATTAACAATATATCCCCTCTATTAATACTTAGGCACTAGTCTAATTATGTATGGCGCTGTTCTTAAGCCAGCCATTCTTTAAACCATATGCCAGTGGTAAAATTTCAAGCCATACATTTAACAGATAATGTATGGCTTGTGACAATACTAAATCAACAGCAGAAATTAATACGACGGCAAAGAAGCGCTCGCCTAGACTTAAAGCCTGCTGTCGCGACAAATTAATTTATAGTTAATCAAATGCCAGAGCCACGGGCAATGTAGATGTCTTACTTGTTTGTTTGGCGCAAAATTAGTAAAGCTTGCTAGATAATGCGGAAAACGATTTAGGCTAGATAGCCTAAAGGTCCAAAAGTCCGAAGCTTAGGCGCCAGAACTCACAAATTGATGAATTGCGCATACAAGGCCACATAAAATAATAACCGACTTGTATAACAGGGTTTTTTATCAAAATAGACCATATAGGGTAGAGGCTTGGCGATAATTAATAAGACTTAATAGCGTCTTATGAGTAATGAAAACAAATTAGTTGATATTATAAATAGTGAAAGGTATATTTACTTATAATTATAATAAAGCTGTATACCTACACGTGCGCAAGTCTTAAAGACTTTCTTATAAAGATGTTAATAGTTGAATTTTCTCTACCCCGAGTCATATTCTTTTATGTTGATGTTTTCACAGGAGCTTAATAGATAAATACCTACATCGGTCTTTTAATCTCTTAGATTTACAGTAGTAATAGATGTATTCTTTATATAGTTTTAATGCCTCTAAGCGCTAATAATAAAACAGTAAGACTGTACTTTATGAAAAAACTAGATCGATATCTTTTAGGCATGTATCCAACATACACATAGCAATGAGTAATGTTTACTCTAAAAGCTACCAAGCTAGTTGTAATAAACAACTGGATCATAGTTTTTTGCAAGTTATCGTCTGTAGGGTGTTGTGTAATAAACTTATTGTTGAGTTATTAAAAGTATCATTTTGGCTCTAAGTAACTAGAGACATTTGTTACTAACTTGTAACAACGACAATAGTCGGAATAGCGATTTGTTGTAATAGTTTGTGATTATCGTCTCCGAGCATGATTTACGAATAGTTAGTTCTTAGCAGATGTTTTTAAGTACGATGAGTTTTTAGGTGGGTTTTAATAAGGGAATAGTTTTATCTTCAACGCTTGGGTTTACAATAATTATTGCTAAAGTGCTTGTTTAGCCATAACTACTGGATGCCATACAAAAATAATAATATAAGGTCATTACAATATGAAAAAAATAAATCGATACATTATGGGGATGTTTTTAACATTCATGTCAATCAGTGCTTTCGCACAAGAAGGTGAGGGAGGCTTTAGAGGACTGACTATAGCAATCAGTAAGTCGGTAGATACTTTTTTTAATGACTACTTAGGTTGGTTTGCAGGCCTTATATTTACTAGTGTTCCTATCGGTGGAGCAGGGTTTCCATTAATCGTTGGCTGGTTATTTATAGCAGCGGCAATCTTTACTGTTTATTTTGGATTCGTTCAATTTAAACGCATTGGTTTATCGTTAGATATTGTTAGTGGTAAATATTCTGATCCAAATGCAAAGGAAGACGGTGAGGTTTCTCACTTTCAGGCGTTAACAACGGCCCTTTCTGGTACGGTTGGTTTGGGTAATATCGCCGGTGTTGGTGTCGCTGTGGCTATTGGTGGACCAGGTGCTACTTTCTGGATGATAGTTTGTGGCCTATTAGGCATGGCTTCTAAATTCTTCGAATGTACCTTGGGTGTAAAATATAGAACTGTTTTACCATCGGGCGCTATATCTGGTGGACCAATGTACTATCTTCGTGATGCAATGTCTGAGCAAGGTTTTGCAGGGCTAGGTAAGTTTCTTGCCGTTGGTTTTGCTTTGATGTGTATTCTAGGCGCAATTGGTGGCGGAAACATGTTCCAAGCCAATCAGGCGCATGCAATGTTGACCTATGCCTTTGATGTTCCTGCTGAGTACGGAATTATCACCGGTGTTGTACTTGCAGCATTGGTATTTTCTGTAATCGTTGGTGGTATGCCTTCAATTGCATCTGTTACTGAGAAAGTTGTTCCTTACATGGCTGCCTTGTACGTAGGCATGGCGATTATTGTCATTGTGGTTAACATTAGCCAAATCGGCGCGGCATTCTCTGCAATATTCGTTGGTGCCTTTACTGGCGCAGGCGTAGCGGGTGGAGTCATCGGGGCATTGATACAAGGTCTGAAGCGTGCAACCTTCTCTAATGAAGCAGGTATCGGTTCAGCAGCAATTGCCCACTCTGCGGTTAAAACAAAAGAGCCAATTACTGAAGGGTTAGTGTCTACACTTGAGCCTTTCATCGATACAGTGGTTATTTGTACGATGACAGCATTAGTAATTACTATTGCAGGTTTGAATCTAGCGCCATTTGATGGTGCCGGTTTAACGGGTGTTCAGTTAACAGCAGCTTCTTTCTCAGACTCGGTTGGTTTTTTCAAGTACTTACTTGCTCTAGCAGTTATCCTGTTTGCATTCTCAACCATGATTTCATGGTCTTATTATGGACTTAAAGCGTGGACCTACCTATTTGGTGAAGGTAAAGGTACAGAGATGGTTTTTAAATTAATCTTCTGTGTTTTTGTAGTGGTAGGAGCAACTATCCAGTTTGGTGCGGTAATCGACTTCTCTGATGCAGCAATATTTGCAATGTCTATCTTTAATATCATCGGTCTATATTTCTTAATGCCGATCGTTAAAGATGAGTTAACGTCATTTATTGCACGTGTTAAATCAGGCGAAATTAAAAAATTCAAATAATGATTAATTGATGTAAGCGTAAAAAAGTCCACCTCGGTGGGCTTTTTTTTATGGGCATCAAATTAGAATTACACCTTATGTATTTAGTTAGTGATTAGAAGAGAAGGCATGACAACTATGAAGATAAAAGATACACCAATAGATATCAGTAGAACCTTGATACATAAAGGTCCAAAGTTCAGATCTCATAAAGTTTTATTTAATGATAATGTTGCCTACCTTAAGCCCACCATAAGCTCGCTGTTGTTTTGCGTCATATATATTATTGTTGGCCTTTTTTTATTAACACTTGCAGTGATTGTCTATGTAAAAAACAATCAAATTGATTTTTCTATCTTTTTAGGAGGTCTAGGAATATCAATTGCTACTTTTGGCTTTACCTTAATAAAACCCTTTGTTAAACAAGTTATTTTTGATAAAAATACGGGTAAATTTAAAAACAATATCGACCGCAGCGTGAAGATCGAAAATATTGTTTCACTACAAATCGTCAATAAAATGATTATCAGTAAACATGGTCTAAGTTATCCTTGTTATGAGCTTAATATGCTCACCAAGAATGGGCGCCGAATTAATATACTTAACCACAATGATCTTGAACAATTAACAAGTGATGCAGAAAGTCTAGCAGCATTTTTATCCGTAGAACTAATCGATTGTCAGCGTATAATAGTTTTATAATTACAATATTAATACAAGAGAAGATCTTAAATAAAGCGTTATCGTCAAGCTAAGTAGGTTGTCTAGATGCCAATCAATTTATCACGGCGATGAGCCAATATGAAAAGTAGGGGTTAAATGACAAATCGTCAATCGAACATAATTTTTTATAGTGTTATATCAATTATTATTTACGCACTAGTATTAAATTTTTCAAATCCAGAATTTTTTGA
>CAXMPB010000258.1:0-5165 GCA_964195035.1 Cellvibrionaceae bacterium
GTTCATAGGCAATAACACTTTTGGCTAGACCGACAAGCCCCAAAACAGATTGTACTGCTTGCAGTTGCTCACCAATAACGGCCTCAACATTGCCGCTTTCACGCTCGTATAAAGATTCACCCAAGCAAATGATAGGCGTCAAATCACTTTTATAGGCAGTTAACGCTTTTTGCGCCACCAGCAGGCTACTTTCACCATGGTATTGACGTCTCTCGGAATGCCCTACAATTGCATATTTACAACCACAGTCTGTCAACATTGATGCTGAAATTTCACCGGTATACGCACCTTTTAAATGCACACTAACATCTTGAGCACCGACCCCTACACCCGAACCTTTAAGTATTTTAGCTACATCGCTTAGATACACAAAAGGAGCACATATGGCCATGTCAGCATTAGATACTTCAGCATACTGCATGGCGATAGCTTCCACCAATGCAATATTTACCGCGCCCGAGCCATTCATCTTCCAGTTACCAATAACTAGTGGTCGGCGCATAAGTAGGTTCCGTCGGTATAAAATTAATACAGCAGTTGATTTCAAGCGGCGCAATAATAACGGAGATAACTATAAGTTACAACATGTTACAAGCGCACTTAGCGTTAAAACAAGTGTTATACAAGGAATCAATACTAGGAATCTATAGCCGCCCAAACACCTCAACTCATAGAACTTTGATTAATGCCTGACACATAGCATTTAAAGCCCCACCTCTGAACTAACAACATCAGCCAATTGCTTAGCTAGGCTCTCGACCAACGTTATATTTTCACCCTCAACCATCACCCGAATCAAAGGCTCTGTACCCGAAGGACGCAACAGCACACGCCCCGTGCCCGCTAACATTGTCTCGGCTTGGGCTACCGCCTCAGCTATGACTGCGTTACCCGCTATAGATATTTTTTTGGCCAAACGTACATTAATCATTTTTTGCGGCAATTTCGTCATGCCTTTTTTAGCTTGAGCTAAAGGTTGGGCTAAGATGTGCAGCGCATTAACAACCTGCAAGGCAGAAACAACGCCATCACCAGTCGTTGCAACATCCCCGCAGATGATATGACCAGAGGATTCGCCACCCAACATCCAACCTTTGTTGCGCATCACCTCCAATACATAGCGATCACCTACGCCTGCTCGCGCAAAGGGAATGCCCAACTGCTTAAACGCGAGCTCTAAGCCATAGTTAGACATTAGCGTGCCCACAGCACCAGTACAACCTCGAAGCTGATGCCGTGCCGATGCGATTAAAAATAGTAACTCGTCACCATCAACTAACTCACCTTCACTATCGACAAAAAATACGCGGTCGCCATCGCCGTCAAAAGCAATACCTAGATCGGCACCCACCTCTACTACCTTTTCGCATAAGAGCTCGGGGTGGGTTGAGCCACAATTTTCGTTAA
The DNA here is from genome assembly GCA_964195035.1 of Cellvibrionaceae bacterium. Classification (GTDB taxonomy): domain Bacteria; phylum Pseudomonadota; class Gammaproteobacteria; order Pseudomonadales; family Cellvibrionaceae; genus CANLBN01. Next base: position 1,408 of record CAXMPB010000258.1, read on the forward strand.
TATTAAGCCCATCGGGGGCAGCATGAATAACATCTACTTTGGCGCCTAACTCTTGAAATACATTCGGAGCCACTTGATATGTTGCGCCATGAGAGCAATCTAATACAATATGGTAATTATTAAGCTTCAATCCACGGGGCAACGTGCTTTTACAATATTCGATATAACGACCTTGAGCATCATCAATACGTCGCGCCTTACCCAACCTCTTAGCACTTACCATTTCGTTCTCAAGCTCGGCTTCTATTTCAAGCTCGATATCATCGGGCAGCTTTTCACCCTTACCCGTAAACAATTTAATGCCGTTATCGTAATAAGGGTTATGCGAGGCGCTAATCACAATGCCGGCTTGCGCCCGAAAAGCTTGAGACAAATATGCAATAGCGGGCGTTGGCATTGGTCCTAGTAGACCCACATCGACACCCGCGTTAATCAACCCTGCCTGAAGGGCAGATTCAAACATATAACCTGAAACCCGAGTATCTTTACCAATCAATATCAAATTTTGGCCGTCGCCTCGACGCGAAAAAACTTTACCGACCGCCCAACCTAAGTGCAATACAAAATCGGGGGTTATAGGATATTCACCTACTCGGCCACGAATACCATCGGTGCCAAAATATTTTCTCGACATATAAAGTCCTTATCGTCCAACCAAACAATTTTACTTAAGAGGTGAAATTTCTTTTTATTATTTTTCGTGAGTCTAGCTTAACAAAAACAAGGTTAACATTATGGATTAATTGCAACAAATGTATCAATTATGTCGCGCGTAGCCACAACATCGTGCACACGCAATATCTTTGCTCCTCGCTCAAGCGCCATCATAGCCAACGCCAGACTACCTGCTAGACGCTCACCTAATGGCCTACCCAACATTTGACCTACCATCGATTTACGCGAAAACCCAACCAACACAGGCTGCCCCAAACTCACAAGCTCGGGTAACTTCCGCACCAATTCAATATTATGCTCAAGAGTTTTACCAAAACCGAAACCAGGATCTAACCAAATTTTAGATGGCGCCATACCCGCATCGAGACACGCGATCACACGCTGCTGCAAATAATCATTCACCTCAGTGACTATATTTTGATAATTAGGATTTGCCTGCATTGTCACAGGACTGCCCTGCATATGCATTAAGCAAACCGGCAGGCCCGTTTGAGCAGCTGCAGATAACGCATTAGATCTTGTTAGGGCTCTGATATCGTTTATTAGATGCACTCCCTTTAAAGCAGCCTCGCGCATAACGGCAGGCGAACTAGTATCGACCGAAACAGCCACGTCGCAATGCGCTACCACCCATTCAACAATTGGAATAACCCGATCCAGCTCTTGCTGCACAGAGACATTAGCAGCACCTGGGCGCGTTGACTCGCCGCCAACATCAATAATTTCAGCGCCATCTTTTACTAACTGCTCAACTCGCCGCCCAGCCAACTCAACATCTAAGTAATCACCTGCAAACAACTCACCCCCATCAGAAAAAGAATCGGGTGTTGCATTTACAATTGCCATTAGGCGGGGCTTAGATAGATCTAAATAGCGGTGAGTTTTTATCATAGCGTCAGACGACAAATAATTTAAAGGGGTATTAAAACAAAAAAGACGTACTCATAAAGAACGTCTTTTGCGAAAGATAAACAATAAATATTAGATAATCAATGCTCAGTGGCGGGACCACCAATAGGATCACTAGAATCTTTTGGTTTATCTGAAGATTCAGCAGGGGTATCGTCAGAAGCATCATTATCTGGGTTATGCCAATCTTTAGGAAGCCTTACTTTACGTCGCGCCATAAGATCATCCACTTGATTGGAATCAATCGTTTCATATTCTACAAGAGCGTCTTTCATAGATTCTAAAATGTCTTTATTTTCTTCGAGCAGATCACAGGCTTTTTTATAGCACTCATCAATAATGATTTTGACTTCATCATCGATTACCTTGGCAGTATGGTCAGATACCTGACGACTTCCCATCGCATCATTACTTTGCGCTTCAAAATCTAAGGGACCTAGCTTGTCAGAGAAACCGTAATTAACGACCATGCTACGTGCAAAGTGTGTGGCCATTTTAATATCTTGCGACGCACCGGTACTGACACCATCGACACCATAAATCATCTCTTCTGCTATACGACCACCATAAGCGGTTGCAATATCACCAATCATTTTACGGCGACTGGTACTTATCGCATCGCCCTCAGGTAAGAAGTGCGTCACCCCTAAAGCACGACCACGTGGCAAAATAGTTACTTTATGGACAGGATCATGCTCTTCAGATAAAAAACCCACAATCGCATGGCCTGACTCATGATAGGCCGTGGCAATTTTTTCTTTTTCAGTCATCACCATGGTTTTGCGCTCTGTACCCATCATGATTTTATCGCGAGCTTTTTCAAACTCTTCGGGCGTTACCATACGACGGTTACCGCGAGCCGCAAACAACGCAGCTTCGTTAACTAGGTTGGCGAGATCAGCACCAGAGAACCCTGGTGTTCCACGAGCAATAACGCTTGCGTCAATTTCATCGGATAAAGGCACTTTACGCATATGCACCTTAAGAATTTGCTCTCGACCACGCACATCGGGCAAGCCTACAACAACTTGTCGATCAAAACGCCCCGGGCGCATCAAGGCCTTGTCGAGCACATCGGGCCGGTTAGTAGCTGCAATAACGATAACCCCATCATTACCCTCAAAACCGTCCATCTCAACTAATAATTGATTGAGTGTTTGTTCGCGCTCATCGTTACCGCCACCCATGCCACTTCCACGACTACGACCTACCGCATCAATTTCATCGATAAAGATAATACAAGGCGCACTTTTTTTCGCCTGCTCAAACATATCGCGCACACGCGATGCACCAACACCGACAAACATCTCGACAAAGTCAGAGCCCGAGATAGAAAAGAAGGGCACTTTTGCCTCACCGGCAATTGCTTTTGCTAGCAATGTTTTACCGGTGCCTGGCTGGCCGGTCATCATCACACCACGAGGAATACGGCCACCTAGGCGCTGAAATTTACTAGGGTCGCGCAAAAACTCAACAATCTCTTGCACCTCTTCTTTAGCTTCATCGACACCAGCCACATCGGCGAAAGTCACCTGAATTTGATCTTCACCGAGCAATTTTGCTTTGCTTTTACCAAAGCTCATGGGATTGCCGCGGCCGCCACCACCACCTTGCATTTGGCGCATAAAAAACAAGAAAACCGCAATGATAATTAATATAGGAAAGCTGGCAACAAGCAGCTGCTTCCAAAGACTAGTCTCTTCCGGCTTAGGCGCTTTCACATCTACCTTGTTGGCCAGAAGATCGTCCATTAGCTTCATATCGAGCACTTCTGGACGAATTGTTGTAAAAACGGTTTGATCTTGATAGCGCCCAGTAATGACTTGGCCACTGATAGAGACCTCTTTAACGCGACCCGCTTGCACTTCCGCAACAAACTGCGAATAGTCTAGGGTGTTATCTTCGGCTGGCTTATCAAAGCCCTGCACAACCGTCAGAATGATCGCTGCAATAACTACCCACAGAATCAAATTTTTTGCCATGTCGTTCAAATGAATACCCTCGTTACCTTAATGGCTCATTATATAAATGAACCTAATTATTCAAATCAAATTAATCAGTGTTTAATACTATCTACTCTAAAATACACTAACCACACTTTATACGCAGTTAACATGCACTCAAATAAAATTATTCGTTGAATCTTACTATACCCTATCTTTAAGTATAATCTT
>CAXMPB010000259.1:0-4687 GCA_964195035.1 Cellvibrionaceae bacterium
ATGCAAATAGCTTGTCAGGAACAAGCTTTGCCTACAGGGATGTAGGTAAGGGGCGAGAGCAGGATGCGGTAGCTTTGCCCATGGAGGGCACTCGAAAATTGCTCGAAGGCCATGGACGGTGTGAATGTCGTTTTTGCAGGAGCAAAAAAGGACCTGCATTTTCGATGTACCCTCCATAACCGCCGTGCACTCGAAAATTGCTCCTGCATTTTCGATGTACCCTCCATCCATGGAGGGCATAAAAAAAGGCCGCATAAATGCGGCCTTTTGGTGTGCTTAAATAAACAATTCTATAAAAAATTATTGCTTATCTTGGCCTTCCATTTGTGCTTTGATCAAGTCACCTAATGTTGCTGGTGAGCTATTATCTTCAACCTTTTTAGAGGAGCCATGCTCCTTCACTGCTGCTTTTTCTTCTGCAGCATCTTTGGCTTTAATAGAAAAAGTAATAGTACGATTCTTACGATCGATGTTTGTAATTACGCCTTCTACTTCTTCACCAACTTTAAGTGCATTTGAAGCATCTTCTACTTTTTCACGGCTGATATCAGCGGCTTTAAGAGTAGCTTCAACGTCACCAGCTAAAGTAATAATCGCTGCTTTCGCATCAACTTCTTTAACGGTACCTTTTACAATGGTGCCTTTATCGTTAGCGCTGGTATAAGCCGAAAAGCTATCTTCAACAAGCTGCTTAACACCTAGTGAGATACGCTCACGCTCTGGATCAATTGCTAAGATAACAGTTTCTAGCTCATCACCTTTCTTGTAGTCACGAACAGCATCTTCGCCAGTTTCGCTCCAAGAGATATCAGATAAGTGAACAAGACCATCAATACCGCCATCAAGACCAATAAAGATACCAAAGTCAGTGATTGATTTGATGTTACCAGAGATTTTGTGGCCAACTTCAAATAGACGACCAAATGCATCCCACGGGTTTTCTTGACACTGCTTAATACCCAGTGAAATACGACGACGCTCTTCGTCAATTTCAAGAACCATTACTTCAACTTCGTCACCTAACTGAACCACTTTAGATGGGTGAATGTTTTTGTTAGTCCAATCCATTTCAGATACGTGAACTAAACCTTCAACGCCATCTTCAATTTCAGCAAAACAACCGTAATCAGTTAAGTTAGTAACAACTGCTTTCGCTTTTGCACCTTCTGGGTAACGCTTTTTGATTTCTACCCATGGATCTTCGCCAGTTTGCTTAAGGCCTAGAGACACACGGTTGCGCTCACGATCAAACTTAAGAACTTTAACATCGATTTCGTCACCGATATTTACGATTTCACTCGGGTGCTTAATACGCTTCCAAGCCATGTCGGTGATGTGAAGTAGACCATCTACGCCGCCAAGATCAACAAAAGCGCCGTAATCGGTAAGGTTTTTAACAACACCTTTAGCCATTGCGCCTTCTTCAAGGTTGGCAAGTAATTCATCACGCTCTGCAGAGTTAACCGACTCCATAACCGCACGGCGAGAAACAACAACGTTGTTACGTTTTTGATCAAGCTTAATAACTTTAAATTCAAGCTCTTTGTTTTCTAGGTGAGTTGTGTCGCGAACAGGACGAACATCAACTAACGAGCCCGGTAGGAATGCACGGATGCTAGCGATATCGACTGTAAAGCCGCCTTTAACCTTACCCGTAATAATACCTGTAATAACGTCTTCAGAAGCATGAGCCGCTTCAAGCACAGTCCAAGACTCAGCACGCTTGGCTTTTTCACGAGATAACTTGGTTTCACCAAAGCCATCTTCGACAGATTCTAATGCTACTTGTACTTCATCGCCTATAGCGAGAGACATTTCACCTTTATCATCTAAAAATTCTTCGGCGGGAATAACGCCTTCTGATTTAAGACCTGCGTGAACAGTCACCCAGTCTTTATCGATATCAATAACAACACCAGTTACGATTGAACCAGGAACCATATCGACGGTTTTTAAACTTTCTTCAAAAAGATCTGCGAAATTTTCGCTCATAAGGAGGGACCTACTATTTTCAGCATAAATCCAACAACACGTTAACAAGCGTTAAACACTCTACACGTTAAAGTTAGACTTACTCTACCGCACCTTCAGGTGTACGGGCCGGTTAATTTCACACTATTACTACGCCTGAGCGTCTATTTATTGAAAAATAGCTGAGCAATAATGCGTTCAATTTTTAGTTAAAAGACAATCAGCTAAGCATTTTTTCTTTGCTCAACCTTTCCTTAACAAGCAACATGACCTTATCGAGTACAGCCTGAATAGGCATTGTTGTACTGTCAATTTCGATAGCGTCCGCCGCTGCCTTTAAAGGCGATGAGGCTCGACTACTATCCGCTGAGTCACGCGCAAGTATGTCCTGTAACTGGGCGCGGAGGTTAGCAGATTCGCCGCGCTCTATCAACTGTTGATATCGACGTTTGGCGCGCTCTTCGGCACTCGCGGTTAAAAATATCTTAAGCATAGCTTTAGGGAATACCGTCGTACCCATATCACGACCATCGGCCACCAGGCCCGGCAATTGCGCAAAGGCTCTTTGTCGCGCTAGCAATGCCGCACGTACCGGCTCGAAGGCCGCAACCTTTGATGCATTCATGCCTGTTTGCTCTAGGCGAATTTCGCGCGAAACATCCCTACCGTCAAGCAATGTCTTAACACCGTGCTCGCTTGTTTTAAACTGGATATCTAACTGTGACGCAATATCGGCAACTGCCTGCTCATCAGCTATATTTACTTGCTGCTGCTCAAGAGCTAATGCGGTTAGACGATATAAGGCCCCGCTATCAAGCAAGTGGAACCCAAGGCTATCGGCAAGCTTTTGACAAATCGTGCCTTTACCTGCACCGCTCGGCCCATCGATGGTAATGACCACTGCCTTAGTATCGATATTATTATTGGCAATATTAGGTTTGTTCATAGGATGATTTTCACAAATTAGGTCTTATCGATTAGTTTTTTACCGATTCATTCTTTATTGAATAGCTCTTTATATCTTCAAAGCTTAACAAGGTCTCTATAAATGCTTTCACACATAGCGGCAGGATCCTCTGCCTGTGAAATTGGCCGCCCTATTACCAAATAATCACTACCATTTTTAATCGCATCTGTCGGCGTGACAATTCTTCGCTGGTCGTCTTTCACAGAGCCAGCTGGGCGTATACCTGGCGTAACCAAGCAAAAATCATCACCTAAGTTTTGCTTTAAAGCCACGGCTTCAAGTGCCGAACAAACAACGCCATCTAAACCTGCCTTTTGGGTTAGCGTCGCTAATCTTAATACTTGCTCTTGCGGTGTGCTCTTACAGCCAATACCTAGTAGATCTTCGGCTGTCATACTGGTCAATACCGTCACAGCTATCAATATGGGTTTGTTAGATGGGCTCGAGTACTGCTCGATAGATTCTTTAGCTGCCACAAGCATTGCCTCACCCCCACTCGCATGAACATTGACCATCCATACACCCAATTTTGTTGCCGCTTTAACGGCTTTTGCAACTGTTGATGGAATGTCGTGAAATTTCAAATCAAGGAATATCTCAAAACCTAAGCCCATTAACTGCTCAACTAATTGAGGCCCGGCCGCGGTAAATAACTCTTTACCCACTTTTAATCGACAACGTTGAGGATTTAATGTTTTTGCTAAGGCAAGGCATGGCGCAGCGGATTCAAAATCCATCGCCACAACTATAGGAGAGCTTGAAATAGGTGACGCTTTATTAGGATGGACAGGTGCGGAAGATTTTATCATTACACTCTTGTACTTTACGGCGACTAAATAGCCACTAAAAATTAGAGACCCAATAATAACATAAAGCATAAAAAAAGAGCGCTAACTATTTGTCAGCACCCTTTAAAATCAGCAATATAAAAGGTTAAAAAAATACCTATTAACAAATATATGCGTTTTACAAGGTCATGAGCGGGCGATTAGCCTGTAAGGTTTTTTCGCCAATGCCTTTCACTTCTAGCAACTGTTCAAGTGCGACGAAATCACCATTTTGCACCCGCCATTCGACAATTGCCTGCGCTTTTTTAAGGCCCACTCCTTTTAGACTATCAGACAACATCTGAGCATCGGCATTATTAACATTAACCCGACTCATCTCATCATCTTGAGATAATGCTTTTTTACCGATGTTTTTATCTTGCTGAATGGATTGATCTATAACAGGCTTTTTATTATCAACACTTTCAGCAGAAGCTGTATTGACTAACACTAAAGCTGAAAGTATCGATGTAAAAGCAATGGCAGTAACAGACGTGATTAATGGGAATACAATATTTGAACGTGATTGTGTTTTCATAGGAAAAACTCCGTGTAATTATTAATAGTGAGATGCAAACCAGACATCGGTTTTAACACTACAGCTTTGCATCCATGCAAAACTTCATAAAACAGCTTCAAAAAACTGTTTTAAAAATAGGAACTAAGAAAACCCCTATCTCATTTTTATGAAGTCACTCTATTTTACACACGCTATTTAAAAATTATAGAGGCTAATGTCCTAAATACACGTGAGATATATCCTACAATTCTGAATGGGATGCTACTGACCTAAGCTATTCATTCGGACCTAAACGGAATCCACCTCAACTATGGTGCTGTTATTTATTATAGATTGGCCGATCCCATTGCGCCCTCTCTTGCTTCATAATTCACCTTGTGTACGAGAATGATTATAAAGGCC
>CAXMPB010000260.1:0-16174 GCA_964195035.1 Cellvibrionaceae bacterium
TCCCCGCTTGCGCGGGAACGACGGTACAGTGGTTTTGAGCATACAAAAAATGCTTGATTTGGCGTCATTCGGGTCTAAGTCTATTTAAAAATATCGACCCAATTGTTAATAGCTTCTTGTACTTATATGCTCGTCCTTTAGGTTTTTTTGTTTAGCGTATGACGTTAAAAAACCTTAGGCTTTAATTGGTTTATAACGCATGCGCTCGGGTCGGGCTTTGTCGCCTTTTCTGGCAATTAAGTCTTCGTGATATTCAGTGTAGTTCCCCTCAAAAAAGACAGCCTCACTATCGCCTTCATAGGCCAAGATATGCGTGGCTATACGGTCTAAAAACCAGCGATCATGCGAGATAACTAGCGCGCATCCCGGAAAATTTAATAGTGCTTCTTCTAATGCGCGCAGCGTTTCTATATCGAGATCATTCGAGGGTTCATCGAGTAGTAATACATTGGCACCTTGCTTGAGCGTGTTGGCTAAATGCAGGCGGCCGCGCTCACCACCGGATAAGTCACCCACGCGTTTTTGTTGATCAGAGCCTTTAAAATTAAAACGACCTACGTAGGACCGCGACGGTACTTCGTAGTTACCAATAGTAATAATATCGGCTCCGCCAGAAATAGACTCCCAAACGCTTTGCTTGTCGTCCAAGTGCTCGCGTCCCTGTTGAACGTAAGCAATATTTACACTGTCGCCAAAAATGATGTCGCCACTATCGGGTTTTTCTTCACCATTGATCATACGAAATAATGTCGATTTACCCGCACCGTTACCCCCGACAATGCCCACAATGGCACCTTTGGGCACATTAAAAGTTAGGTTGTCGAGAAGCAGGCGACCATTATAGCTTTTGCAGACATTATGAAACTCAATGACCTTATCGCCCAAGCGCTCGCCGGGTGGAATGTAAATTTCATTGGTTTCATTGCGTGCTTGAAACTCTTGCGATTGCATTTCATCAAAGCGTTGCAGGCGCGCTTTGTTTTTGGCTTGCCGCCCTTTAGGGTTTTGGCGCACCCATTCGAGTTCGGCTTTAATGGCTTTTTGGCGAGAGGCTTCGCCTTTCGACTCCTGAGATAGTCTAATCTCTTTATTCTCTAGCCATGTTGAATAATTGCCCTCATAGGGAATACCTTGACCGCGGTCGAGCTCGAGTATCCAGCCGGCTGCGTTGTCGAGAAAGTAGCGATCGTGAGTAATCGCGACAACTGTTCCGCTAAAGTCTTGTAAAAACCGCTCTAGCCAAAACACCGACTCTGCGTCTAAGTGGTTGGTCGGCTCATCGAGCAACAGCATGTCGGGCTTTGAAAGCAGCAGACGACAAAGGGCAACACGGCGTTTTTCACCGCCCGATAATTTGCTGACATCAGCATCCCAAGGTGGTAGGCGTAAAGAGTCAGCTGCTTGCTCTAATTTATTATCAAGGTTGTGGGCATCCCATGTTTGAATAATATCTTCAAAGCGACCTTGTTTTTTAGCGAGATCATCAAAATCAGCATCGGGCTCAGCGTAGTCGATATAGACCTGTTCAAGTCCTGCTAGTGCATCGAGCGCCTCGCGGAGGCCTTCTTCTACATTGCCACGGACATCTTTAGTTTCATCTAATTGAGGTTCTTGAGGAAGATAGCCTACCTTGATGTCGGGCATTGGACGAGCTTCACCGTTATAGTCTTGATCTATGCCAGCCATGATGCGCAGCAGGGTAGATTTTCCCGAGCCATTGAGGCCAAGTACACCAATTTTGGCGCCAGGAAAGAAAGAGAGAGATATATTCTTAAGGATTTCGCGTTTAGGGGGTACAACTTTACCCACGCGATTCATCGTATATACATACTGAGCCATAAAAATTAACTGCCTTGAGTAATAGGTTGAGAGTCGATTGAATTTCATTACAGCAATACGCCATAAATATTGCGAATAATCGACTTTAAGTGCGTATGAGTATACTCGAAAGTCATTATTTACAGGGTGAATTAGAGCTTTTATTGGCTTTTTTATGGTGTGAAATAATTGCTGTATATTTCATATGGGCTTTGTGCCGACCTTGGTGTAGAATTCGACCAATTTATTCATGTTGGCTGCGATGGTAAGTGTTTTCGTTTTGGTTTAACGAAGGCTAATTAACTATAAGCACTTTTTAAGAGAGTTATATTACTTATGTTTGATAAATCACAAACTATTGAATCATTCGATCCTGAGTTGTCAGTCGCTATGAAGGCGGAAGAGCGTCGTCAGGAAGAGCATATTGAATTAATTGCCTCTGAGAACTATGCCAGCCCAATGGTCATGGAAGCTCAGGGCACGAAACTAACCAATAAATACGCAGAGGGATACCCGGGTAAGCGCTATTACGGTGGTTGTGAATATGTCGATCGCGCAGAAACTCTTGCTATCGATCGCGCCAAAGAGCTTTTTAGTGCAGATTACGCCAATGTGCAACCGCACTCGGGTTCGCAGGCGAACGCAGCGGTGTTTTTAGCATTGCTTGAGCCTGGCGATACTATTCTAGGCTTTAGTCTGGCTCATGGCGGTCACTTAACTCACGGTTCGCATGTTAGCTTCTCGGGTAAGTTGTACAACGCTGTTCAATATGGTTTGAACGTAGAGACTGGCGAGATCGACTATGAAGAAGTAGAGCGTTTAGCGCTTGAGCATAAGCCAAAAATGATTATTGCTGGCTTCTCTGCGTATTCACAAATTATGGATTGGCAGCGCTTTCGCGATATCGCTGACAAAGTAGGCGCTTATTTGCTGGTAGATATGGCCCATGTTGCAGGTCTAGTTGCCGCGGGTGTCTACCCAAACCCCGTTCAAATTGCCGATGTGACGACCTCGACCACACATAAAACTTTGCGTGGTCCACGTGGTGGTATTATTTTAGCAAAAGCTAATCCCGAGATTGAGAAAAAGCTAAATTCAGCGGTATTTCCCGGCGGTCAGGGTGGCCCATTAATGCACGTTATTGCTGCAAAAGCGGTTAGCTTTAAAGAGGCAATGAGTGACGATTTTAAGATCTATCAAAAGCAAGTTGTTGTTAATGCAAAAGCGATGGCAAAAACATTTATGGAACGCGGTATTAAAATCGTCTCAAACGGCACTGAAAACCACTTAATGCTGGTTGATTTGATCGGTAAAGAGTACTCAGGAAAAGATGCAGATGCGGCACTTGGTAACGCAAATATCACTGTGAATAAAAACTCTGTACCTAATGACCCGCGCTCACCATTTGTCACCTCTGGCCTTCGTATTGGAACGCCTGCTGTTACAACTCGTGGTTTTAACGAAGACGATTGTGTTGCCCTAACGCACTGGATGTGTGATGTGCTTGAATCCTTAGAGAACGGTAATTCTGAAGTGGTCATCGATGATGTCAAAGCTAAAGTGTTGGAGATATGTGCTAAATATCCCGTGTATGCTTAATTAGCTATTTGGTAGCGGGTTATTTAGTTAATTTGTTATTTAATTGAGTAGTTTCATAATAAGGCGCCTTAACCCTATCTGTTTATTGAAGGCATACTTATAATGTCATCTAAATGTAGTTAGGGTTTTTCTTGGTCTGATTATTGTTAATTGCTTTTCAGCCCAGCACTTTGAATGTAGGTCTATAATTGAAGCGCAAGGGTGCGATGCTTTGACATGCTTATAATAAAAATTTCATAACACACTGTGCGATAGTCGGTTACTCCCTTGATGGCCTCGTTAACTCTAGCTCGCTTGAATATTTATACAAGGCTGGTGAAGGCCTAGCATTAGAAGTTTTTTTAAATCTAATGCGGTTAAATTTTAATCCAAAAAAACTTCAGCCTTTTGTTAAGTTGAAGTTAAGCATAAGCTTGGTTTCGATATCATTCGTAATCCTTCATTATTCAATTGGTCATATTAAATGGTTAGGCAAACTCGCATTGTTAGTATTGTCGGCGGATATTCCCGAGCAAAATTATCGCTGCAAGCATTATCATGAGTTAAGAGCACTTTCGTGATGTTTGTGCAAATGACGCTAAGTTGGCAATGGTTAAATAGATCGATAAAATTAGCCATGTCATGGGCAAAAAACTATTGCTGAATTTGTAGACGATGATGCCACTTTTGAGGTGCTCAAAAGCATATGTGTTGATTATGCTCAGGGCTACGAACTTGGTAGATCTTTCCTTATGGAAAATATTGATATTGAAACGCATCGGTCTTAGCGGTATAGCTAATAGAATGGCTGGTTTAATGGATAGCTTAGCTCGCAATTAACTCTCTTGTTAAGCAGGTTAGTTAGTCACCTTCTTTTAACCTAAAGCGTCAGTTGAGCCGCTGATGGGGATGCAGTATTCGTGCATTCTACACCTCTAAGGGAACCTAATGCTGGCGCATGGTTTGTCGCGCCAACTGCGGTTTTTAGCTTTAATAAGAGAATGCTTTAAAGGCACTAAATTATTAGGCTCTGGCAATATTAGAGAGGCATGCCTACGCTATATTTATGGTAGAATGCGCGTTTTATTTTTGCGGATTCATGTATGCATTGTCCTTTCTGTAGTGATGAAGATACGAAGGTGATTGACTCTCGTCTTGTGGCTGATGGTAATCAGGTGCGAAGGCGTCGTGAGTGTCTTGGTTGTCACGAGCGTTATACGACCTATGAGATTGCGGAATTGCTGATGCCTCGCGTTATTAAGCAAGACGGTTCTCGAGAACCCTTCGATGAAAATAAGCTTCGGGCCGGTTTGACACGTGCACTTGAAAAGCGCCCGGTAAGCACTGAGGCCGTTGAATCTGCTATAGATCAAATTAAGCACTTTTTACAAGGCACTGGCGAGCGAGAGATTCTGGCCCGAGTTATTGGTGAAAAAGTGATGTTACAACTACAAGAGTTAGACGAAGTTGCCTTTGTGCGTTTTGCATCGGTTTATCGACGCTTTACTGATATTAGTGAATTCAAAGATGAGATAGATCGTCTGCAGCAACTGCCCGATCACAATGATTAATGCAATTTAGTTTTTGGCTGTAATTATGACTGATGTTAAATGGATGGCTCGGGCCTTACAGTTAGCCGAAAAAGGCCGTTATACCGCGAGACCAAATCCTTGCGTGGGTTGTGTGCTAGTGGCGACAACTAATGATGTCGAACATATAGTTGGGCAGGGCTGGCATTATCGAGCGGGTGAAGCGCATGCAGAAGTTAATGCGCTTAACGATTCACGTAAAAATAAGCATGATACAAAGGGAGCCACTGCCTACGTTACTTTGGAGCCCTGTAATCATTTGGGTAAAACAGGTCCCTGCACTCAGGCGTTAATTGCTGCCGGTATTAGTCGAGTTGTCTATGGGATGCGCGACCCCAACCCATTGGTTGCAGGTCAAGGCCTGCAAGCTTTAGTTGAGGCAGGTATTACTGTTGACGGGCCGATATTAGAGCAAGAATCTGAAGCGCTGAATAAGGGCTTTATTCGACGAATGTTGACTAAAAAGCCTTGGGTGAGGTGTAAAATAGCTGCGAGCTTAGATGGTCGTACTGCCATGGCAAGTGGTGAGAGCCAGTGGATTACAGGCCCCGAAGCTCGTGGGGATGTGCAAAAGTTGCGAGCATTAAGTTGTGCCATTATTAGTGGTATAGGCTCTGTTTTACAAGATGATAGTCGGCTAACCTTGCGAGAAGATAAGCTGTGCCTGACTAATGTTGTCGATGTCTTAGTCAATCCTCCCTTGCGAGTATTGCTTGATTCATCATTACAGATTCCGCTCGATGCAGCGATATTAAAGCCAGATGCTAAAACATTATTGATTGTCGCGCAGCCAGCCTTTAGTGACGCTCGCGATAAGATGGCTAAAATACTTGAACTGGGTGATCATATTTCAATTGTTAGTGTGAGTGTAGATGACGACAATAAATTATCATTGTCGGAGGTGTTGCACGCATTAGCAAGACTCGATTGCAATGAAGTATTGCTTGAGTCAGGCTCTAAATTGGCAGGCGCTTTTTTACAAAAAGAGTTAATTGATGAACTAGTGATATATCAGGCTCCGATTCTTCTAGGCAATAAAGCGCGACAAATGTTTGATTTGCCCCTTGATAAAATGTCGCAAAAGAAGACATTGAAAATAATTGATCAGCGCAGTTTTGGACAAGATACAAGAATAATTGCACGCTTAGTGTGAGGCATGGTTTAAATCATCGTGAAGAGCGTATATTCATGCACTAAGTGATTTGACAAAATAGTTAAATGAATTTTTATTGATTAAAGGTGAATTGTGTTTACAGGTATTATTGAGGCAATGGGTACAGTTAATTTATTGGAACCACGTGGAGGTGATTTACGTGTTCAGATAAACACTGAGCAATTAGATTTTAGTGATGTTCAAGTAGGCGACTCGATATCGACTAATGGTGTCTGCTTAACCGTTGTCGAATTGCCTAAAGATGGCGCTAGTATTTTAGGTTATTGTGCCGATGTGTCCGTAGAGTCTTTGAATCTAACAACGATTAATCAATGGCAGCTTGGCCAGCAAGTGAATTTAGAAAAAGCATTAACCCCACAAACTCGTTTAGGTGGACACTTGGTGAGTGGTCATGTCGACGGTATTGGAGAAGTGATTAGTCGTCATAGTGACGCGAGAGCTGAGCGTTTTGTTGTAAAAGCGCCAATAGCTTTGGCAAAATATATTGCCCATAAAGGGTCAATCACTGTCGATGGCACGAGCTTAACCGTTAATGGTGTTAATGGCTGTGAATTTGAGCTGGCGATTGTTCCTTGGACTTTAGATAAAACAAATATGAGTTCTTATCAGGTAGACTCTCAAGTCAATTTAGAAGTTGATCTGATCGCCCGTCATTTAGAGCGATTATTGCTTGGCGATAAAGCATCTGAAAAACACTAATTAATGATTAGTGGTAGCTTGTTGAGAAGTCAGATAAGTAAAAAGAAACTCGTTTAAATTTTTTTGGAATAGATAGATAAATGAATACAATTGAAGAATTAATCGCTGATCTGCGTCAGGGTAAAATGATTATTTTGATGGATGATGAGGATCGCGAGAATGAAGGCGACCTTATAATGATCGCTGAACATGTTCGCCCAGAAGATATTAACTTTATGGTGACTCATGCTCGAGGTCTTATCTGTTTAACGCTAACAGAAAGTCGCTGCCGTACTCTAGATTTACCGCTAATGGTTAATAATAATCAAGAGCAATACTCTACCAATTTCACATTATCTATCGAGGCGGCAGAGGGCGTCACTACGGGTATTTCTGCAGCTGATCGCGCACAGACTATTCGTGCAGCTGTAGGTCGTCATGCAACTGCCGATAGCATCGTGCAGCCAGGTCATATTTTTCCATTGATGGCGCAACCTGGCGGAGTATTGAGCCGTGCTGGGCATACTGAGGCGGGCTGCGATTTGGCGAAATTAGCAGGCTATGAGCCTGCAGCTGCAATTATCGAAATTATGAATGAAGATGGCACTATGTCACGCCTTGATGATTTGAAAAAGTTCGCGCTCGAGCACGACTTGAAAATAGGCACGATTGCAGATTTAATTCATTACCGTTGCGTGAAAGAAAAAACGATTGAAAAAACCAGTCAAAAACAAGTGAAGACGCGTTATGGTGATTTTGATTTAAGTACGTTTAAAGATTTAGCCAGCGGCGATATACACTTTGCTTTACATAAAGGTGATATTGCGCCAGAGGATGTTCCGCTAGTGCGCGTGCATGTTTTAGATGCCGTTAAAGATGTATTGACCTTGCAGCGTGATAGTGATGACTTTATTCCGTGGATGTTTCACGACGCATTAAGTTTAGTTGAAAAAGAGCAAAAAGGTGTGGTTGTGCTGATGTGTTACAACCAAACTAATGTCGATATGGAAGAATCAATAACGTTAATGCTTGAAGGTAAAACTAAAAAAGCAACGACAGACAATGTTTATCGTCAGGTGGGCACCGGCGCTCAAATTTTACGAGAGCTAGGCGTGTATAAAATGCGTTTGATGTCGGCACCTTATAAGTTTTCTGCTATTTCAGGTTTCGATTTAGAAGTTGTTGATCTGATTGAAAATCCTGAGGGTGACTCTTGACAGAATTGTTACTCGATAGTGTGCGTCGACATATAAACCCTTGTTAGGAAAATGTTATGGCAGGTTATTTACCTAAACCGATTAGCGAGTTTCATAAAATTCCTAATGCGCGTATTGCTATTATTGCAGCGATGTGGCATCAAGATTGTGTTGATGCAATGATTGCAAGAGCGCAACAAGAACTGTTAGTGCTTGATGTACGTCCGGAAGATATTTCGGTTCATAAAATCCCGGGTTCTTTAGAATTGCCCTATGCTGCACGCTGTTTATTTGAAAGTGATGCTAGCCTTGATGCTATTATTGCTTTTGGTGTGGTGTTAAAAGGTAGTACGACCCATGACGATTCAGTTATTCAAACAGTTGTCGATGGTTTTAGTCGCGTCTCAGATCGGTTTCATAAGCCCGTGATTAATGAGGTAATAGGCGTTAATACTATAGCCGATGCACGCCTGCGATCTGATGATTCGATTGCCAATAAAGGCGTAGAGGCGGTTTTTGCGATCTCTGAGTTATTGTATTGGAAAAAGTCTTTATAAAATAACTTTTTCTTTTTTTAAAAAGTGTTGCTAAAGTAGATTAAAAATAATTTAAGTCTACATAACAGTAAAATATTGTTTTAGGTATTATTATGAAAGTGTCACCCGCAACTCGTCGTAAAGCTCGGCACTATGGTATGCAAGCATTATATCAATGGCAGATGACGCAAACGCCGCCACATATCATTGAGGCTGAATTTATAACTGATAATGATATGACCCATGTCGATACCGATTACTTACATGAGCTGGTGCAAAAAGTTCCAGCATGCGCCGTTGAATTAGATGAGCAGTATGAAGAGTTTTTGCACGATAGAAGCTTGAGTGAACTCGATGCCATTACAAAATCATTATTGAGAATGGCAGCGTATGAGTTTACCTATCGCCCCGATGTGCCATACAAAGTGGTTATTAATGAGGCGGTTTCACTGGGTAAAAAATTTGGCGCTGTTGAAAGCTTTAAATTTATTAATGGCGTATTGGATCAGTTGGCGCCTAAATTGCGTTCAGTAGAAGTGCAGGCAGAAAAAAAGCGACAAAAGTAATCATTTTTTTATGATTGACTTTGATTCTTGCCTTTTTAGTTTTTATTATTAATGGTGTCATTATTTTGAAAGAATTCGATATCATTGACCAGTTTTTTAAAACATCGGTATCTTCTGTAGGTAGCTCTTTTGTAGAGGCCGTTTCAGTGATAAAAGGTATTGGTGACGACTGTGCCATCTTGTCCGTTCCTGAAAATCATCACCTCGTTGTATCCATGGATACCTTAGTAGCCGGGCGACATTTTCCTGTTGATGCGCTGCCAGATCAAATAGCCACGCGTGCCTTTTGCACCTGTTTAAGTGATTTGGCTGCAATGGGAGCCGCGCCGCGTTGGTTTACCTTAGGGTTAACACTACCCTCCTCAGATGTTGAGTGGATCGCATCATTTAGTAAAGCACTATTAAATATCGCACAAATTTATCAATGTGAGCTAGTGGGTGGCGATACCACGCAGGGGCCGATGACGATTACCTTGCAAGTACACGGTGTGGTTGAGATGGGTAAGGCGCTCAGGCGTGATAGGGCGAAAATAGGTGACAGTGTTTTTGTTACGGGCAGCCTTGGCGACGGTGCGGGCGCACTCGCATTAATAAATAATGATGCAATGGTTAATGATATTGATGAACATCAAAAAAAATATCTACAAGAGCGTTTTTATTGTCCTGAGCCACAAATAGAAGCGGGCTTAAAAATAATTGATTTTGCTCATGCCGCTGTTGATATCTCTGATGGGCTGCTGGCTGATTTACAGCATATAGCAGCTGCTAGCCAAGTCGACATATCGGTGGATATTGATAGCATACCGCTTTCGCTTGCCTGTAAAAGTTTGGTGGGTAATGCCAAAGCACTGGTCTATGCATTAAGTGGCGGCGATGATTATCAAATTGCTTTTACCGTGCCCGATAAATATCTGGTAACAGTGTCTGAATTGATTAACAAAGAAGAGCTCGCTGCAACAAAGATAGGTAAAGTAGTTGCGACGGATTTATCTAAAAATCAGTACCAAGTGTATTGTTGTAAAAAAGATAAAAAAATTGAAATTAAATCTATTCTAGATGACTACAAAGGATACCAACATTTTGCTTCCTAGTTTTTCAGTCTTATTAAAGCATCCAGTGCAGCTACTTGCTTTAGGTTTTGGTAGTGGTCTTGCACCAAAGGCACCAGGTACCTTCGGTACCTTAGCAGCGATTCCTTTCTATTTTATGTTCTCATCTGCATTGTTTGAATGGCAATTGCTGATCGTTATTGTTGCTTTTTTTGTCGGTATTTATCTGTGTAATGAAACGGCTACCGCTTTGGGTGTGCATGACCATCCAGCCATTGTGTGGGATGAATTTGTAGGTTTCTGGTTAACAATGTTGGTGTTGCCTTTAATGGGCGTTAGTCTTGATTGGCTGCTATTGCTGTTAGGCTTTGTTGCGTTTCGTTTTTTCGACATCATTAAACCTTGGCCTATTTTGTGGGTGGATAAAAAAGTTCACGGTGGTTTTGGTATTATGTTTGATGACGTATTGGCTGGAGTTTATTCGGGCTTGGTGTTGGCAATAGTCATACATTGGTTTTATTGAATCTTTTGTTGGGATGCGAATACTTATGAGTGTATGTTCTCGATTTTTTTTAATTATGCTGCCATCCATATTCTTATTGTACTTTTCAGCGCTTGCGTCGGGTGCGAATAGCGTTACGGTAAAGGGTTTGTTTAGTGGCGCTGCCCTATTAATTATTGATGGCGAACAAGTGCTGCTTAAAAAAGGCAAAGAAAAATTTGGCGTTAGGTTAATTGATGCAAGTAGTAAAGAGGCCGTGCTAGAGATAGATGGCAAGCGACAGCGTGTAGGGCTATCTAAGCAAGTTGGCGGTCAATATCAAACAGCTAGAGCTAAAACGGTGCGAGTCGCTAGTAAGCGTGGCGGGCATCATTGGGTAAGGGGCCAAATCAATGGTCGGGGCGTTGAGTTTCTTGTCGACACAGGTGCAAGCTTGATTGCGATGAATTTATCAACAGCAAGACGCTTAGGTATTGACTACGAAAAGGGCGTCCCCAGTCGTATTCAAACGGCTAATGGGACTGTCGAGTCTCGCATCGTTAATTTAAATAAAGTCACTATTGGTGAAATTACTCACTATAATATTACAGCGTCAGTTAGCTTAAATAATGCATTGACTGTCACCCTGCTAGGGAACAGCTTTTTAAGTAAAGTTAATCTGCGTACCGATAACGGCATATTAATTATGGAAGCTAAATAATTGCTAGAACATGATCTTGCATTAGAAAATGCCATTCGATTTTCGCGACTCGATGAGACAAGTTTTTTATCAACGATAGCCTCTTGCCCCTTTGAGTTAGAAGATTACAGTTGGCCTACTGCAGAGCATTATTACCAGGCCCATAAATTTGAGGGCATGGCTTATGCCGATCAAATTTTAACGGCTGATACTGGCCAAAAAGCGCATGGGCTTGGAACTAGGCGCTTTAAAAGAAAAGTAAAAGGCTGGAAAAATAAGCGCCGAATATGGATGACGCGAGCACTTTATAGAATTACTGCTGAGTATCCCACCGTTAAAGAATCTCTATTGGAAACCGGTGATACCTTATTGGTCGAAACCTCTCTTTACAATCACTACTGGGGTGTGGGTCGAGATCAACGAGGTGATAATATGTTGGGTAGAGTGTGGATGGATATTCGCCAAAAAATTCAAGCCTAGGACACTATAAATTTATCTTTAGCTGCACTTTAATGCTTGGCTAGGTAAAGCGAGGAATAACATAAGCTAACACTAAGGGTAGTGTTATTAGGGTTAAGGCATTACCAACAATAACTATTGATGCTACTTTATCGGGTTCTTGATTATAGCGTTCTGCTAACATAAAATTAAGAATTGCCGGTGGTAGCGCGCCAAATAAAAACAAAGCCCCTGCCTCCATTCTCGTTAACTCTATTTGCATCCGCTCAAAAATGGGCAAAATCATAATAACTAAGATAAGTCCAGTCGCCGGACAGCCAAGCCCGCCAATTATTCCTATCTTTAGTGTTTTGAATGACGAGCTTGCAAGCCTCACTCCCAAGCTAAATAACATGAGAGGGACTACAATTTTACCCAATAGGTCGATGGGCAGTAAGAGTGTTTCATCAATGACTATATTACTTGCGCCCAATGCAACCCCAATAAAAGTCGCTATGGTTAACGGTGATATCATCGAACGCAAGCTACTGCGCCCTGTATTGTTTAGCCACGCAGTCCCTAAGGTAAAGTGTAGGGTGTTTTCTACAAGAAATAATATCATCGCAATGGGCAATGCAGCTTCGCCAAAGGTCATTACCATTAAGGGTAGTGCCATATTGCCAGAATTATTAAACATCATCGGTGGCGCTAGTGTCTTCATGCGCTCATTAAAGAGTTTAGCGATAGGCCAAATTAGAATTCCGGCGCCGATGACGACAAATAAAGCGGCAATCATCAGTGGAATATATTCTCTCACATCAACAGATTGACCCACTAAGACTGAAAAAATTAGCGCGGGTACAAAAACATCCATATTGAGCTGATTGACGACTTTCATATCGGGCTTGAATTTTTTGCCGAAAATTAAACCTAGAGTGACAATGCTAAAAATCGGAAAAAGAATATCAATAATGCGTAATAAAATATCCATGAATATCGTTTTATGGCCAGCGCTATAGTGAGTCAGCTCAGAGGATGGAGTCGACGTATTTGGTTGTTGTCCTAAAATCGCAGCTGAATCACGAAAGTCTTACACGTTCTTGATTCCGCTAGAACTTTTCTTTGCTACACAAGTTGACATTTGTTCAGGAGCAATAAGGTAGCTACATGATTCTAAAGCTCACTATGCCCGTCAATAACGCGCGCAGCTGTTTCGCGCCAACTGCAGTTTTTAGGATTCTAGTTAAAGGTGTAATTAATGTTGTACAGTGTGACAGATCTATAAGAATAAGTATTGCTGGCATGACTGGAAGTAGACTTGTCATGGTGAATTGCGCACTTAGCAAGTACAATGATTGCCCACTTTTAATCAGAAGTTTTTGCCTTATGCCCGAGTCTACACCTGAGTTAAAGAATGATCGCTTTTTACGTGCGTTAAGCCGTCAGCCTGTAGATAGAACGCCCGTTTGGATGATGCGTCAAGCTGGACGTTATTTGCCTGAATATAGAGCGGCGCGTGCAAAAGCTGGGGATTTTATGAGCTTGTGCAGTAATCCCGAAAGGGCGTGTGAGGTGACATTGCAGCCATTAGATCGCTATCCAGAAATTGATGCGGCTATTTTGTTTTCGGATATTTTGACAATCCCCGATGCAATGGGCCTAGGTTTGTACTTTGAGGCGGGCGAGGGGCCTCGGTTTAAAAAACCTGTATCAACGGCTGCCGATATCGAAGCCTTACCGATTGTTAACACGGCTAAAGATTTATCTTATGTCACTGATGCTGTA
Organism: Cellvibrionaceae bacterium; assembly: GCA_964195035.1. Lineage (GTDB taxonomy): Bacteria > Pseudomonadota > Gammaproteobacteria > Pseudomonadales > Cellvibrionaceae > CANLBN01. Next base: position 13,589 of record CAXMPB010000260.1, read on the forward strand.
TCGCTTATTAGGCATGAGTTAGGTGGCCGGGTGCCTCTAATCGGTTTTTCTGGCAGCCCTTGGACATTGGCCACCTATATGGTTGAAGGTGGCTCGAGTAAGGATTATGCGCAAACTAAGGCAATGATGTATCAGCAACCTGAGGTGTTTCAGTTGCTGCTGGATAAGCTTGTCGAGTCGATTACAGATTATCTAAACGCACAGATTAAAGCGGGCGCGCAGGTTGTGCAGTTGTTTGATTCTTGGGGTGGGGCGTTGTCATACGATGCCTACCAAATATATTCGCTAAAGCCTATGCAGCGTATCATAGACGGCCTGATAAAAGAGCATGATGGGCGTCGTGTTCCGGTAATTATGTTTACTAAAGGTGGTGGGCAGTGGCTCGAACGGATGGCCAATACAGTTGCAGATTGCCTTGGACTCGATTGGACTACAGATATCGGGCAAGCGCGGTCGCGCGTTGGTGATAGAGTATCTCTGCAAGGCAACATGGATCCAGCTATACTGTATACAAATCCTACTAGAATTCGTGAAGAGGTTGCCTCAATATTAAAAGCCTATGGTAGTGGAGGCGGGCATATATTCAATTTAGGTCACGGGGTAACGCCGGCGGCAAAGCCCGAGAACGTGGGCGCTTTTTTCGAAGCGGTAGCAGAATTGTCATCTCTGTGAGGTTTCGATAAACAGTTAAATGAAAAGTTCTATAGAAAGTACTAAATATAAAACGCTAACAAATAATAAGCGAATATATTTATAAAAGATCAATTAGGATAAAAAGTCGAAGATAACTTAAAAATAACACCATAGATGTTTTTTCGTTTTTCCAATCGAATATGGAGGAAAATGAGTTTGGCTGTTAAACAAATAAAAATTGATGTGGGGGAGGTTTTTGTAGGTATGTTTGTGTCGGGACTCGATCGTCCATGGACACAAACCCCATTTCCTATTCAGGGCTTTTATGTTCACGACATCGATGCAATTACACAATTAAAAACACACTGTAACCATGTCTATATCGATGTGACTAAAGGTACAGCGCCTGCAACGGCAAATATTAAGGCAATGAACCCTCGGAAAAAAACTCGACGTTCCGATCATAAGGTTAAACAGCCGTCAAGCTCGTCTTTACTCCCGCTTAAAGTTAATTCAAGTACCTATCCCAAGCAAGAGCCACTTGAGAAAGAGGCTAGGCGGGCGCGTCAATTACACCAACGTGTATTTGACGCGGTCGGCGAGGTGATGGTTCAAGTGGGTAGTGGTAATGTTACCTCTGTGCATGAAACAAAACGTGTCGCGGCTTCGATGGTTGATAGTATATTGCGTAACCCCGATGCTTTTACGTGGTTATCACGTATCCGTGATACGGATGAGCATACCTACGGACATGCTGTGCGCTCTGCAGTCTGGGCTATTTTATTTGGGCGTCATATTGGCTTGGCAAAGTTTGAGTTAGATACCCTCGCATTAGCTGTTTTACTCAAAGATGTGGGTAAAACTCATATTCGTCGGGAGTTATTATTGGATGATCAAAGGACCACGCAAGAGCAGGCGGAATTTGAGAGTTTTATTGATGCAGGCGTTGAGATACTTAAAAAAATATCGGGCGTAGAGCCGCGTGTTATTGCCGTTGTAAAAACACATTGTGAGCGCATTAATGGCAGCGGTTTTCCTCTGCATTTAAAGGGCGATAAGATTCCGCTGTTGGGTAAGATTGCGGGCATTGTAACATTTTATGATGAGGTGACTAATCCTCGTGGAGTGAGTGACCCCATAGCACCATCACAAGCTGTCTCGCATTTGTATGAAGTGCGTGGTGTGGAATTTCAAGAGGATTTAGTCGTAGAATTTATTAGAGCCATTGGCCTCTATCCAACGGGTACTTTAGTAGAGTTGACGACAGGACAAGTTGGTATAGTCGTTGAGCAAAACTTTGAACGTCGCTTAAAACCAAAGATCATGTTGTTATTAAATGAATTTAAAAAACCAATTAAAAAGCGAAGGTTATTGGATCTTGCAGCAGATGATATAAGTAAGCAAGCCCTTATTGACTCGGGTAAAAAGCGATTAGATGAGGTGGAAAAAATTGAAATTGCTCAAGATTTAGAGCCCGGTAGTTATGATATTGACATTAACGAAATACGCGATAAATATTTGTTAAAAAGTTTCAAGGACAATTTGTTCTCTTTTTTTAAACGATAACATGACATAAAGTATTTTTGCTGGTCACGTTGACAGTATCGCCAGCCATACCCCCGTTGCTAATAAAACACTGAGCATAACAGCTGCAGAGCCAATATCTTTTGCTCGACCAGAGAGCTCGTGCTGCTCATTGCTAATACGATCTATAGTTGCTTCAATGGCACTGTTCAACATCTCTATGACCATAACAAATACCCAGCTACCGATTAACAGGCAGTAGTCGATGGGTGAACTACCTATCCATATAGCAAGAGGTATAAGAATTAATAATATGTAACACTCTAACCTAAATGCTTGTTCATATTTGAAGGTAGACTTAAAGCCCTTGATAGAATATCCAGTTGCTTTATAAAGTCTAGTTAAGTGACTAGTATCTTGATTATATGC
>CAXMPB010000261.1:0-3274 GCA_964195035.1 Cellvibrionaceae bacterium
TTAATGGCATCGCGTGTTGTCTATGGACTCACAAAAAACTCTAAAACCTTAGCGTTTTTATCGATAATTAATTTACGAACACAAACACCTATTCTTGCCACAGTGCTTATTAGTTTATTTGTATTAGGCTTTGCCTTGTGGATGCCTTTAGCGCAACTAGCAACGCTCACTAGCTTTATTATTTTGTGCCTATTTATTTTGGTGAATTCAAGCCTGCTTATTATAAAAATAAATTATGCTTATGATGGCTTTAAAGTCCCGCGTATAATTCCTGTTTTGGGTGTTATCGCATCATTGCTATTGTTGATAGCGCAAGTCTTAATCTGATGTTGTTATATTGGGCAGCTAGAATCAATAAGACAGTAATTTTTAGCACAATACAGTAATATATATTTTTCAATTTTTATAATAATAATCGATAATTTATGCCCTTTACAGGGGTACATATCTAAGGCATCAAGAATCAACCTAATGAAACGTTTATATATAGTTATTGGCATTATCATACTAACGGGCTGTGCCAGTTATAATGTAATTAATTTTAATTTACTCTACGGCACAGCCAAACCTCATGATCGTGTCGTCGATAATATACCCAGCGACCATGTAGATTATTGGAGTGATGTAAAGCCTGTTCTCAATAATCGCTGTGTTGTCTGCCACGGTTGTTACGATGCACCTTGCCAGCTTAAAGCTACCGCTATTGAAGGTCTAGAGCGAGGTGCTTCCAAGCAGAAAGTCTACTATGCTAGTCGTCTTAGACAAGCAAGCTTAACTAGATTATTCGAAGATGCTAATTCGGTGGATGAATGGCGAGAAAAAGACTTTTTTCCTGTATTAAACGAACATAAAAATATCGCCGAAGCCAATAGAGAAGCGGGGTTAATGTATCAGCTGTTGGCGCTAAAAGAAAAAAATCCTCTGCCTGCTACAACAAATAACTTACTGCCTAAAGAATTGACGATGGGCTATGACCGCAAAGAAATTTGTGCGACTCCCAATGAAATGCAGCGTTACACCGAGAAGAATCCGTTGTGGGGTATGCCTTATGCATTACCAGGTCTAAATCAGCTAGAGCAAAACACACTAAAAACTTGGCTAGAGCAGGGCGCTCGATATACGCCTAGACAAAAAGTTAGCGCAGTTTATCAGTTAGAAATCGACAAGTGGGAAGCTTTACTTAACGGAGAATCAACAAAAGAAAAACTCATCAGCAGATATATATACGAGCATCTTTACATTGGTCATTTATATTTTGATGGTTTAGATGTCGATGGGCTAGCCCCTACCTTTTTTAAACTGGTGCGCTCCGCAACGCCACCAGGTGAGCCACTAGAGCAGATTGCTACACGTCGACCTTATGATGCCCCTGGTGTCGAGTTAGTGTATTACCGAATTGTCCCTGAGCTTGAAACAGTTGTCGTTAAAACACACCTGCCTTATCGCCTAGATGCCATACGGATGCAGCGCTGGCAGGCGTTATTTTTTAACGATAGCTACGAAGTTTCAAAACTACCAGGCTATGACAAAACAATATCAGCAAATCCATTTATAACGTTCCAGCAGTTGCCGATGGAATCGCGTTATAAATTTATGTTGGACGAAGCTCAGTTTACGATTATGAATTTTATCAAAGGGCCGGTTTGCCGTGGTCAGGTTGCCATTAATGTAATCAAAGATCATTTTTGGGTGTTTTTTATTGACCCTAATTTATCGATTAATGACGACTATTCTGATTTTATTGATGTGGATGCGAAGCAGCTGGCACTTCCAAGCGCTGAGGGAGATATTTATATGCCCTTAACAAACTGGAATAAATATGCGGGCAAAGTAAAGCAATCGATACGTAATAGAGAACATTTCTTGCTAGACCATTTTAAAAGCAAGGAAGACGTTGGTGGTACCAAGATTGATCTTGATCTCGACCTTATATGGAATGGAGAAATGGACGATGGCACCTCTAATGCCAATGCAGCCTTAACAATTTTTAGGCATTCTGACAATGCATCAGTTTACAAAGGCATGGTTGGGCAGCCACCACAAACAGCTTGGATTATTGGTTATCCGTTGCTGGAGAAAATACATTACCTTCTTGTTGCGGGCTATGATGTTTATGGTAACGCTGGCCACCAGTTATTATCGCGTTTGTATATGGATTTCTTGAGAATGGATGGCGAGAGTAATTTTTTAACTTTTTTACCAAAAGAAGCCATGATTAAAGAGCGCGAAAATTGGTATCGAAAAGCGAACCCTAAGGTTATGCAATACCTTTCGAGTCCTTTGTTTGAAAGCCAAATAAGCACCGCGATTGATTACACTACCCCCAACCCTAAACAAGAATTATACGCCATGTTAGCAAAACACTTGGGGCCGGCATTGTCTAAAACACATTCGCTGAATGCGATTAACAATCGCAAAAAAATTAGTGAGTTAACAAGACTCGCTAGCTTTGAGGGTAAAAATACGGCGTTATTGTCTGAGATGACAGTGATTCAAATTATTGGAAAAAACAATAAAAATCACTTTGTAAGCTTAACAAAAAATAATGCACACACTAATATCACGTCATTATTTTCAGAGAACAAAAACTTAATCCCTGAAGAAAACACGGTTACGGTTGCATATGGTCTTATTGGATCTTACCCCAATACCTTTATGCGAGTTGCTGAAAATGATTTAAGTGAATTTGTAGATCAGCTACTATCAATAAGCACCCCCAGCGACTACGCTATATTATTAGATGACTATGGGGTGCGCCGTACTACTCTTGATTTTTGGCAGTATAGTGATGAGTTACACCAATTTTTTTACAAGCTAAATCCCGTAGAATATGGCTACTTAGATTATAACCGTCTTGAAAATCGTTAATTATGAAAACCATAAAAATATCGATTAGAGAATCACCTTGAGCTATATTCTTTTATTTTTAAGTGCCTTTGGCGCGGCCACATTATTACCTTTTTATTCAGAGCTTGCCGTCATTGCGATGTTGGCTAAAGGTTATTCTCCGGTTAATATTTGGTTGGTCGCAACTATTGGCAATACATTGGGTGCGTTGGTCAATTATATTTTAGGCTATTATTTAATTCGCTTTCAAGATAGGCCTTGGTTTCCGTTTAAACAAAAAAATATTCATCGCAGCCAACAATGGTTTGAAAAATACGGAAAATGGAGTTTGCTGATGGCTTGGACGCCAGTGGTTGGCGATGCGTTAACCTTTATAGCCGGTATGATGCGCGTTAATATTATTTGGTTTATATTGTTAGTCGCGATA
>CAXMPB010000262.1:0-11428 GCA_964195035.1 Cellvibrionaceae bacterium
TACCATCAAGAGGAATACCATCTGGACCCTTATTCTTTTTGATATCGACGCCATCGGGGTTGTTAGAGCCGACTTCATGCAATGCCAAAATATGCATCACCACTAATCCTAGCAATACAATAGGCAACGCTACGACGTGAAGCGCAAAGAAACGATTAAGCGTAATCTCCGATATTAGAAAATCACCGCGAATCCACTGAACAAGGTCTTCACCAACAACAGGAATCGCACCAAATAGAGATACAATTACCTGTGCACCCCAATAAGACATTTGACCCCAAGGCAACACATAACCCAAGAAAGCTTCGGCCATTAATACAACATAGATCGTCATACCAAATATCCACACTAGCTCTCGAGGAGCCTTATATGAGCCGTAAAGCAGACCACGGAACATATGTAGATAGATAACAATAAAAAATGCGGAGGCACCTACTGCATGCATTAAACGGATAATGTCGCAATAATCGACATCACGCATACAGTATTCGACTGATGCAAAAGCACCTTCTGCTGTTGGCACATAAATCATCACCAACCAAATACCGGTTAGCAGTTGATTGACTAATACCAGAAGGGAAAAAACACCAAAAAAGTACCAAAAGTTGAAGTTTTTAGGTGCATAGTAACTACCCATATGAGTATCCCATGCTCGCTGCACAGGTAATCTCTCATCAACCCAATTCCACAGGCCTGTTAACAAATTCATTATGAACTCCCCCCATCAATGCCAACCACAATCATAGTATCTGTTTCATACGTATGAGGAGGCACTTCAAGATTTATTGGCGCAGGAACAGATTTATACACGCGTCCAGCCAAATCAAATTTAGAACCGTGACAAGGACAAAAGAAACCACCTTGCCAAGCGTCGCCACCCATATCTTTGGCGCCAACATCGGGCCTAAACTGAGGGGCACAGCCTAAATGCGTACAGACACCCAACATAATCATAAACTCAGGACGTATAGATCGCGTTTCATTTTGCGCATAACTAGGCTGTTGCTCAACTTGCGAGTCAGGATCACTCACATCGCCAATGACTTTCTTTAATCCGGCAAGTGCTTCATCTGTGCGACGAAGGATAAAAACAGGCTTACCCCGCCACTCTTCGGTAATCATTTGGCCTGGCTCTATAGCCGCTAGGTTAATTCTCACTGGCGCACCAGCAGCCTTAGCTTTTGCACTTGGATTCCAAGATCCAATAAATGGCACGGCTACACCAACTGCACCGGCTACTCCGACAACTGATGTTGCTGCCGTTAAAAAACGACGTCGACTTTGATTGATTACTACTTCGCCATCACTCATGACGCTACTCTCCCATCATCTGTAATGTGGATCTTAAAGAAATTTATACGTGTAAATTGGTGTTCTGTTGCTTAATATTATAGTTAGTGGCCAACAGAAAAGCTTGCCCTAAAAAACTGCCATAATATATGAAACTACTACAATCTTACAAGGGTAGTCTGCGTTAGTGGCTTAAGCATAAAAAAATTACAAAAAAAATGCTCAGATGACAAGCAAACTGAGCATTGTTTAAACACTTCAACAATAAATCTGCAAAACAGCCAATACTTAACGTTTTGAGAATTGAGGCTTTTTACGTGCCTTACGTAGACCAACTTTTTTACGTTCAACTTCACGAGCATCACGAGTGACATAACCCGCAGCACGAAGAGGCTGACGATTTACTTCATCATATTGCATCAATGCACGAGTTAGACCATGACGGATAGCGCCCGCCTGACCAAAACTACCACCACCTTTAACGGTTGCGTTGATATCAAATTGTTCTACAGAGCCTAATAGCTCGAGTGGCTGACGTACAATCATACGTGCAACTTCTCGACCAAAATACTCATCTACTGGACGACCATTAATAGTAATGACACCAGTATCCTTGGTTAGGAATACTCGCGCTGTCGAAGTTTTTCGACGACCCGTTCCATAATATTGTGTTGCTGACATAATTAGCTCCCGATTACAGTGTCAGTTCTTGTGGTTGCTGAGCCGCATGTGGATGCTCAGTACCTGCATAAACTTTCAATTTTTTAAACATCGCACGACCAAGAGGGCCTTTAGGCAACATGCCTTTAACCGCAATCTCAATAGTACGCTCGGGAGCTTTTTGAACGAGCTTTTCAAAGCTAATCGATTTAATACCACCTATGTAGCCGGTGTGGCGATGATACATTTTTGCCTTTGCCTTATTGCCCGTTACATGGACTTTTTCAGCATTAATGACAACGATGTAATCGCCAGTGTCTACATGGGGGGTATACTCAGCTTTATGCTTACCGCGTAGGCGGGTGGCAATCTCAGTAGCCATACGGCCCAAAGTTTTGCCTTCAGCATCAATTATATACCAGTCACGTGTTACGGTTTCTGGTTTGGCACTTATAGTCTTCATGTTATTTGCCTAATCTGATGTACAACCCAAAAAAAGAGCGCGGATTTTATATGAATAAGCGCTTAAATTCAACATCATTTACACCAATATGAATTAATAATATTTCTAGCACTTCGAGAAAGGGCTTAGCACTCCCCCCTCAGACAAACCATAATATCTAGAACAGCACTTAGAACCCACCATAAAATAGATCAAACTATTTATTATAAATGTTTTCAAATACATAATTAGTCGCCTCAACAAAGCCTTCAACGCTGCCGCAGTCAAAGCGACGCCCCTTAAACTTATAGGCCATTACACAGCCATTTTTTGCCTGCTCGAGCAAGGCATCTGTTATCTGAATCTCACCATTCTTACCGGGACTGGTTGTCTCGAGAATTTCAAAAATATCAGGTGTTAATATATAACGGCCAATAATTGCCAAATTACTTGGCGCCTCTTCAATCGAGGGCTTTTCGACCATATTGGTTACTTGGTACAGATTATCTTTGATTTTTTCACCCTCAATCACGCCAAACTTACTAACCTGATCTTCTGGCACTTCTTGAATGGCGACAATGCTACAGCGAAACTGTTTAAACAATTTAACCATTTGCGTAAGCACCCCATCTTCATCGGCGTCAGTCAGGCAAAGATCGTCAGATAACACAACGCCAAAAGGCTCATCGCCTATGAGGCGACGCCCATTCAAAATCGCATCGCCCAGGCCTTTCATAGAGGTTTGTCGCGTAAAAGAAAATTGCCCTTGAGTCATGACGTCGCGAATACTTTCTAAATGCCCTTCTTTACTTGTTCCTGCAATTTCATGCTCGAGCTCATAGTTAAGATCAAAATGATCACCAATGGCACGCTTACCGCGACCAGTCACGAAGCCAACCTCTGTCAATCCAGCGGCTAAAGACTCCTCAACTCCATATTGCACTAAAGGCTTATTTACGATTGGCAACATCTCTTTTGGCATTGACTTGGTTGCCGGCAGAAAACGTGTACCATACCCCGCTACAGGGAATAAACATTTCTTTATCATGTAATATGTTCCTTCGATTTAATAATAACAATAATATTAGTTTGGATAGAAAGAGCACAATAACACAAAATCTTAGTCGTGATTATTAGCCTTTAATTCTATGCTTTAAAGGTAAAACTAGACATAGACCTGTCAACGGGTAAAATACACACTTTTTTGGGCATGACCTAATGTATAGCCCACTAACTATCCCAAACTTACTTGATGGATGCCAAAATGCAATCTCTTGAACCACAGAACTCTTACTCTAAAGAAGACCTGATTCGCTGCGGCGAAGGTAAATTGTTTGGCCCAGGAAATGCCCAGCTCCCTCTTCCTAACATGCTAATGCTAGATAGAATTACCAACATATCAGTATCAGGTGGCGAATACGGCAAAGGTGAAATCATCGCTGAACTCGACATAAATCCCGACTTATGGTTTTTTGACTGCCATTTTCCAGGTGATCCGGTAATGCCCGGCTGTTTAGGCCTAGATGCAATGTGGCAACTGGTTGGTTTTTTCTTAGGCTGGAAAGGTAACCCGGGACGCGGACGTGCGCTAGGTTCAGGAGAAGTCAAATTTACAGGTCAAATTCTACCGACCGCAAAAAAAGTTACTTACCACATCAATTTAAAGCGCGTTATCGAGCGAAAATTAATTATGGGTATCGCCGATGGTCGCGTATCGGTTGATGGCAAAGATATCTATTTTGCAAAAGATTTACGCGTTGGGCTTTTCTCTAACACCGATGCGTTTTAAACTGTAGGTACTCATTTACTAGCGAAGGCAAATAATTTCTAGCGAATGTATTATACCCTTTGGCGTACAAGGCAAGGTCAAAACAATAAAACTCTTTGAGGTGCTTTATGAAGCGAGTGGTTGTAACTGGTATGGGCATCGTTTCCTGCTTAGGAAATGATAAAACCAAGGTCTTAGAAGCCCTAAAACAGGGTGATTCAGGTATTCGCTTTAAAGAAGAATACAAGGAGATGGGTCTACGCAGTCACATAGCAGGCAGTGTAGACATTACTCTAGCGGATCACATTGATCGTAAAACATTACGCTTTATGGGTGATGCCGCAGCTTTTGCTCATATATCAATGGAGCAAGCCATTACCGACTCAGGCCTTAGCCCTGAACAAGTCTCCAATGAGCGCACAGGCATTATCATGGGCTCAGGTGGCGCCTCATCAAACAATCAAGTACAAGCTGCCGACATTCTTCGGTCAAAAGGCGTGAAGCGTATTGGGCCTTACAGGGTTACTCAAACCATGGGTAGCACAGTGTCAGCCTGCCTTGCCACGCCTTTTAAAATAAAAGGCGTGAACTACTCTATATCTTCTGCATGCGCTACTAGCGCACATTGTATTGGTAACGCAATGGAACTGATCCAACTTGGCAAACAGGATGTTGTATTTGCCGGTGGCGGAGAAGAAGAACATTGGTCTCTAACCTGTTTATTTGATGCAATGGGTGCATTATCGACTAGCTATAACGACACACCCGAAAAAGCTTCTCGCGCCTACGATAGTGCTCGTGATGGATTTGTTATTGCCGGTGGTGGTGGCTGCTTGGTGATGGAAGAATACGAACACGCAAAAGCTCGTGGCGCAAAAATTTATGGTGAAATAGTTGGCTACGGCGCAACTTCTGACGGCTACGACATGGTCGCGCCATCGGGTGAAGGTGCTGCACGCTGTATTCGCCAAGCGCTTAATGGTATCGACGGGCCCGTTGATTACATCAATGCACATGGCACCAGCACACCGGTTGGCGATATCGCTGAGCTAAAGGCAATTAAAAATGTCTTTGGGGACAACATCCCCACCATTAGCTCTACAAAATCTCTCACGGGGCACTCCTTAGGTGCAACTGGTGTACAAGAGGCGATTTACTCATTACTAATGATGGAAAATAACTTTATTTGCGCTTCAGCTAATATCGACACTCTCGACGATGCAGCGGCTAATGTGCCCATCACATCGGAAAATCAATACAGAGAAATTAATCGAGTACTATCAAACAGCTTTGGTTTTGGCGGTACAAATGCCTGCCTTGTGTTTGAAAAGTTTTCTGGCTAGCTTAAACAAGCGATGACTCAAATATATTTAATGCCTCTTTTAATTGACGAGGCATTAAACATTTACTGCAGACATAAATTAAAAATATAAACCATTTCAGCTTAAGCGTTCAAAAACTCTTATCCCATCATTATAAATCTCTTGTCAACTCCTCACAAAAAACTACCTCATAAGATTTGAAACTTATCGTTTAATCATAAATCAAGGACGATATTAATCCTGCTCGTGACGACTACTATTCTTTTTCTTTAATCGCTTACTTAACGCTGGCTGAGAAATACCCAACATTCTTGCGGCTAAAGACTGGTTATGTCCCGCACGCTTCATTGCCTCTTCGATCAAATAACTATCCATTTCATTCAATGAAGGAAGCGATTGATCCGGATGAAATGAAACTGTTTTCTCGGGTAAATCTACAGGTTTTTTCAAGTCCGCATCAATAACACTTCTAAAGACCTCCATAGATAACAGGCGAGACTTATGTCGACTCACCGCATCATAGATCATTGATTTTAATTCTCGTACATTACCTGGAAAAGTATAATTGCTTAGTAAAAAAGGCAGCTCGGGAGGATAATTAGGCACCGGCTTATTGAGCTCTCTGGCCGCCCTCGCAATAAAAAAATCTAACAACAAAGGCACATCTTCTTTACGTGCACGCAGTGGCGGCAATTTAATGCGATGAGTGCATAAACGATAATATAAATCCTTTCGAAAAGACCCATCTTGTAGACGCTCTTCTAACTGCTGATGTGTTGCTGCGATTACTCGAGCACGAGAGCGCTTAGGCACATCACCCCCAATGGAATAATACTCGCCCTCTTGCAACAATCTGAGCAACTTAACTTGTGAGTGCCGACTAAGATCACCAATTTCATCTAAAAACAAAGTGCCATTAGCCGCTTGCTCGATAAGACCTTTGCGCTCGCGGGCGGCCCCGGGGAAAGCACCTTGCTGATGTCCAAATAGAGTATCTGCAAACGTATCATCATCAAGACCTGCAACATTCACCGTCACTAAAGGCCCTAGACGGCGACTCGCCTCATGACAAGCTTTAGCAATCAGTTCTTTTCCTGTACCACTTTCACCTGTAATAAGTATCGGCTGCATACTCGCTGAGATCGACTCAACATAATGAAAAACTGCATTGATTGATTTATTTTTAGAGATGAAAGATTCAAAAATTTCTGGAGAGTCAAGGCGATCGCTTAAAATACGTTGCTGTAAGGAGCTATTTTGTCGACGCATTAGCTGCATCAGTATGGTGCGCCTGACGCCCTCAACAAGACGATCTTCCTCTGTTGTTTTTACAAAATAATCAAATGCACCAGCTTTTAATGCCGATACAGCCGCATCTGCATTATTCAAACCACTAATAATAATGACTGCCACCTCGGGATATTGCTCACCTATTTCTTTTAGCAAATCGAGGCCTGAGACATGAGGCATCGTTAAATCTAGCAACACCACACCCACATGATTATTCGCAAGAGATGTCATCGCTTCACGACTATCATCACAAGTTATAATGTTATTGAAATCACCTTTACGCTCTAGTAACAACCGCAAACTTCTTAGATAAGATACTTCGTCATCAATTAATAAAATTGAAAACTCGGGGTACAAGGTCTCGCTCATATCTCTCTCACATAATTATGCTGTACTTTATTTTTTACATTATTTTATTTTTATTAAGTTTTCTTTTTATTCATTAAGGGCAACTCTAATATAACTTCTGTACCCATACCTTTTTTAGAATCAAAAATTAATTTACCGCCATAGGCACTAGCAATACCTGAGGATATTGACAAGCCTAATCCGGTTCCGCCATGGGCTCGCTTCGTTGTAAAAAACGGATCGGTTAAGTGCTTTACATTATCTGCGTCAACACCAGAACCTTCGTCGACAACAGAGATTTTAATTTTTTTATTTTGCTTATCATAATTAGTGGTCACTGACAGTTTTTGATTAACATCAGTTAGTGCTTGGCAGGCATTTAAAATAAGATTGATAATAACCTGCTCTATTCTTTGTGCATTGACACAAACAACAGGTAAGTCACCCCCATAACTCACATTAAAATTATGTGTTGATTTGCGAATTGAAGTGTCTACCAAGCGAATCGCTGTTGCAACAACATCGTTCATATTTAATGGCACATCATTGTCGAGATCATCATGTCGTGCAAAATCTTTTAAATCTTCAACAATATGCTTAATACGAGTGGCTCCTCCCGTCATTTCATCTAGGATTATTGGCAACTCATCTTTAAGACGAGAATACTTTAAGCCTGCCATCGAAAAATCACCAACCTCTTGATAGTGTTTTTCTAAGATGGCATTTGAATCTCGCCATGCATCTTTTAATAAGGGTAGATTCAATAGCAAGGCACCCGTAGGGTTATTTATTTCATGGGCAACTCCTGTGACAAGCACACCTAATGAGGCCATTTTATCCGCTTGTATTAATTGTAACTGATGCTCGTGTAACTCTGCCGTACGCTTATCAACTTGTTTTTTTAACATCCGACTCCAAATCACAACAGCGGCCGTAATCAATAGTAAAAAGATCGAAACAAATATCGCCCATAAACCGTATTTCTGCCAAGGCGGCGCATTCTCGCGTTCAAGCACACCTAGCCACTTGTTATAAATATCTTGCTGTCTACCCGTATTTCTTAAAATAGCTAAGCCTTCACTAAACGCAGCAACTAATGATTCATTACCTTTTAAAACACCATAACCATAACGTTGAGAGGTAAATGGTTTACCGACTAATTCAAGATTAGTTAAGCCAAACTCTTTACCTAAATATAATCCTGGCAAATTGGCGACTAGCGCATAATCATGCTGGCCTGATGACAGCAGACGCAGGGCTTCTACATGCGTAGTGACCGGATGAATAATTGCCTTCTCGTCATTTTGTAATAAATATTCATGCATAATACTTTTGTTTTGCACCATCACAGTTTTGTCCTTAAGGCCTTTCAAGCCATTAGGTGCCAAGGTGCCGATACGTGCAAAAATAGAGTGGTGAATAATGGCGTGAGGAGAGCTAAAGGAAAAGGTTTTACTACGTTCTTCTGAGGCGACGATACCTTGTATCACATCGATTTTTTTATTTTTTAATGCGCCAAGCATAACATCCCATTCACCTAGGCGGACATCAACTTTCATACCCATAACCTCGGCAATGGCAAGCGTTAGCTCTACATTGTAACCCTGGGGCCGACCCTCCTCATCAAGAAATTCATAGGGAGGAAAATTTGAATCACCCCCGACAACCACAACACGATTAGGTGATGACCAACTATCTGCACTAGCGGCCGTTGCCTGCAAAAAAATGAAGGTACAAAAAAACAGTCGATAGAAAAAACTATAAAGTAGGGGCATAAATATTATTGTGGTTAGTTATTTATTACTATTTTCAATGAGTTTCTAAATGATTAATTTCGCAAAATATACGTTGCTATTGACCTCAAAATTCATTTAGACGATCTTAACAGTATCCAATCTAGACTGCGATGGGGTAACACTCTCTTTAAAAAACTGAATACATAGGTAGGTACTGTTACAGGGTAACGAATTTTTGGCTTAGCTGATATTAACGCATGCTCTACCCTTTTTAACACTGATTCGGGCGGTAAGGTAAAAGGATCGACTTTTCCTTTATGTGCGAGCCTTTTAATGGTTTTTTCATAGTATTGTCGGTGTGCGCTCTTTGCCAAAATGACTTTGTTATTATAAATATGTTCTTCAAATGCTTTTTTTGCATTGGCTCGAAATTCAGTAGCAATTGGACCGGGTTCAATGATGGAGACAAATATACCGGTATTTTTTAACTCCAGCCTTAATGTGTCAAACAAGCCCTCTAAGGCAAACTTAGATGCGTTGTAAGCACCGCGCATGGGCAAGGCAATAATGCCAAGCACAGAGCTATTAATAACAATACGACCATAACCTTGCTGACGCATAATAGGCAGAATCAAATTATTCAATTGATGCCAACCAAAAACATTACAGGAAAATTGGGCTTCAAGTGCGCTACGCGTTAAATCTTCAACCGCACCGGGCTGTCCATATGCGCCATTATGAAAAACAGCGTAGAGCTCCCCGCTAGTTTTTTGCATGAGCTCATTAAAGGCGCTCTCCACACTATCACTATCACTATAATCGAGAGCAATGGCTTCGAAACCATCGTCAATTAATGTCTGAAGATCTTGCTGTGCGCGAGCAGTGGGGTAGACAACATAGCCCTTATCACGCAGACCGTAAGCAACACATCGCCCAATACCGGTGGAACAACCCGTCACTAATACTGTTTTTTTCATGGAAGACTCTATTGTTAATTGGGATAAATACAAGCCTAAACCACCAAAGTGACTCGAGAACATATTACGTGTAATGCTAATGATCCACTCTTGTCGCCCTTCAATCACTGCCAAACAAAGCTTTATAATGCACAGTGGCATCTATCGAGTATTTAACTGCAAGCCTTGAAAATAATAGCGTCAAGGCTTTTATTTTTTGCTACTTTTTCTCAAAAAAATGCTCAACACCGTTAAAACTTTTCTGGCCTTAATACATTAACTTCGCTGGTATAAATTACCATTGCATAATCGTTATAATATTTTTCTTGCAAGTGGGCCGAGATAGACTCGGCAACCACTTCACCACAAATGACTTCAATACGAATATTTGCATTGGCGTCCCAACCCGCACCACGCAGCCCCTTACTGCCTTTACCACGCACATCCATTATGGTGTAGCCTTTGGCACCCAATCGTTCTATATCTTTTACAAGGGATGCCTCCATTACTGACTCGGTGATAATGGTTAACAATTGTTGCTTAGATTTATTCATCACTATCTTTTCTCTCAATTCGATAAACTAAAATTTAAGACTTAATTAAAGACGCTATAAATATAAGTACTCCAGTAATAATATAATGGAATACCTATAACAATATTAAACGGGAAGGTGACACCTAATGATGCAGTTAATGACAATGTCGGATTCGCTTCAGGCACTGAAATTCGCATGGCCGCTGGCACCGCAATATAAGAGGCGCTTGCCGCTAAGGTTGCAAGAATCGCCGTACCACCAACAGATAGATCTAACATTAGGCCAACAAAGATACCGACTATCGAGAAGGCTAAAGGCGCTGCAATACCAAAACAAATTAAAAACACACCATATTTTTTCAAACTACCTAAATGCGACGATGTAATTAATCCCATCTCGAGTAAAAATAGTGCAAGAACCCCTTTAAACAGATCAACAAACAAAGGCTCGATAGATGCAACCCCTTCAGGACCTGAGATCCAACCAATCACCAAACCACCTATCAGTAAAATGACGCCCTTACCTAAAAAAACTTCACTCGCAATCTTGCCCCACTGAGTATCTCGAGTTAAACCTTTGGCCAACATAATACCCACAAGAATGGCTGGAATTTCGAGCAGTACAACAAACAGAGCGACATGTTCTTCATAGGGAATATTATGAGCTCCCATATAGGCGACCGCCACAGCAAAGGTACCGACACTCACCGAGCCATAATGTGCAGCAATAGACGCGGCATCGGCTCGTTGAAACTTACCGACGGACAACAAAACAGGATATACCGCCAGTGGTAGCAAAAAGCCCATCAATATAATAGCGGCACTTTGAGGCAGTAGGGTTGAAAAAGGTAATTTAGAGAGCTCAACGCCCCCCTTTAAACCAATCGCAATCAATAAAATTAGCGTTATAAAATCGTAAATTTGGCTAGGTAATCTAAGTGGTGAGCGCACAATGCCAGCAAAAACACCAAAGAGAAAAAACAAGATGATTGGATCCATGATGACTCGCCAGCTTAAATATTTATTATTGAACAGAAGACAATGTAAACAAAAGAATAATATTAACGCTAAACAGAATAAA
>CAXMPB010000263.1:0-7986 GCA_964195035.1 Cellvibrionaceae bacterium
AAGCGGCTAAAACAGGCCAACTTAGTATGAATTTTGGCCTTGGTTGGGCTAAATCGCACTATTTTGTCACAGGTCAATGTCCAGTAATGAAATATCATCGCAATCTAATGCAAGCCATCTTATGGGATAAAGTTCAAATTGCCAAAGCTGTTAATGTACGAGTAATTTCACTCGATGGTGCACCTGAAGGTTACAGTGCCTTTGATCAAGGTGCTGCGCAAAAGTTTGTGATCGACCCTCATTCAATGGTGGTTTAATATAGGAAAGTATAGCCTCATTACAGCAAACGGCGTATTAAAAGTATAGGAAGGATAAGCGCCGTTTTTCCCTCTTGTCAAAAAATCTTATCCGAAATCTCCACGCTTCTTTGTTGCCTAAATCATGATTCTTACCGTAAACAAATAGGTATCGTATCCTTTTGTGGCCAAAAGTGCTTCATTGGGCTTAGTTGGTAACTAGAGTACGATACTCATTCCACCGGCCCGACTTTAAGTGGCAGTGTAAAGGCATGTAGGATTGGGTTTATTATCCACTATCAGTCAAATAGTTAGGTCTGAGATGGATCGAATAGGCTGATCCGAGGAGGTGTTCGCGCCGAGTCTGAATGTTTTTGCCATAAAAAAAGGCCGATAACGTTAACGCCGTCGGCCTTTTTTATTGTACCTTCCATCAATTTGGATGACTTGTTGGGTGACGACTAATCCCAGCTTAACGCACCACCAGTTTGATATTCAATCACGCGCGTCTCAAAAAAGTTTTTCTCTTTGCGTAAGTCCATGATTTCGCTCATCCATGGGAACGGGTTTTTGGCACCGGCGTATTGCTCTTTAAGGCCAAGTTGCGCTAGGCGACGGTTGGCAATAAATTGTAGGTATTCTTCCATCATGGCGGCGTTCATGCCCAATACGCCACGTGGCATGGTGTCGCGTGCGTAGGCTATTTCTAGCTCGGTGCCTTCTAGGATCATTTGCGTCGCTTCTAGTTGAAACGCCTCAGACCATAAATGCGGGTTCTCTAATTTAATTTGGTTGATAACATCAATACCAAAGTTTAGGTGCATTGATTCGTCGCGCAAAATATATTGAAACTGCTCGGCAACACCAGTCATTTTATTGCGGCGACCCATCGATAATATTTGCGTAAAGCCACAGTAAAAGAAGATGCCTTCGGTGACGGCATAAAAACCAATTAAGTTACGCAGTAACTCTTGGTCGGCCTCGGGCGTACCCGTTTGGAAGCTCGGGTCAGTAATACCTTGGGTATGGCTAATGCTCCACGATGCTTTGTTAGCCACTGAGGGCACTTCGCGATACATATTAAAGACTTCGCCTTCGTCCATACCAAGTGACTCGATACAGTACTGGTAGGCGTGGGTATGAATCGCCTCTTCGAATGCTTGGCGCAAAATATATTGGCGACACTCGGGGTTAGTAATGAGGCGATACAGCGCCAGTACTAAATTGTTGGCAACGAGCGAGTCGGCAGTCGAGAAGTAACCCAGTGAGCGCATAATAATACGGCGCTCGTCGTCGCTTAGGCCGCCTGGCGTTTTCCAAAGCACAATGTCAGCGGTCATGTTAACTTCTTGTGGCATCCAGTGGTTGGCACAACCATCTAGATATTTCTGCCATGCCCAATCGTACTTCATCGGCACTAATTGGTTTAAATCGGCGCGGCAGTTGATCATGGCTTTTTGATCGACTTCGATGCGTCTTGCGCCCATTTCTAATTCTTCGACACCTAAGGCAATATCGATATTATTAATGGCTTCTTTGGCGGCGGCAACGGGGTCGGCTGCGGCTAACGTAGCGGCTGCAAGTTGCGCTTCAGCGGATTTAGTGACCGCTGCGGGCGCTGCTGCTTGTTGTTCTTGTGCAAGCTCTTCGTTCAATTGCTTGAGCGCGTTTTCGGCTACTACTGCGGGTGCTGCTTTAGTTTCTTGTGCAGCTGTTTTAACTGGTGCGTCAACGTCATCGTTGTACTCATCCCAATTTAGCATATTTTTTCTCTCGTATTTTTAAGCTTTTATCAAAACAATCTTTACTAAAACAGGCTCTGAGTGATGCGAGTTTGTTTTAGGTCACGTTTGCTTCATTCATTTGTCTAAGGTTTATTCGTTTTACGACAGCATACTTTTTACAGTTTGCTGAGCGGCTGAATTTTTATCAGCCGCAGGCACAATTTATTAGATGCTACTGACATGCCTCACAATCTGGCTCGTCAATAGAGCAAGCGTTTGGCACTGCCGCAGGGCCTGCGCTAATGCCGCTCGGTGCCGCACTAGATGAAACCGCATTTAAGCTACCGGTATCAATCGTCGATTTCTCGGTTGTGGTAGCCGATAGCGCACGCAAATAATAAGTCGTTTTAAGGCCGCGATACCATGCCATACGATAAGTAATATCGAGCTTTTTACCATTCGCACCAGCAATATATAAGTTCAAGCTTTGGGCTTGATCTAACCACTTTTGGCGACGGCTAGCGGCATCGACAATCCACTTGGGTTCAACTTCAAAGGCCGTTGAATAAAGTGCTTTTAAATCTTCGGGCACACGGTCTATCTGCTGTACCGAACCCTCGTAATATTTAAGGTCGTTAACCATCACGTTATCCCATAAGTTACGGTCTTTAAGGTCGTGAACTAGGTAGGGGTTAACCACGGTAAATTCGCCCGAAAGGTTCGATTTTACATACAGGTTTTGGTAGGTGGGCTCGATCGATTGCGAAACACCGGTGATGTTAGCAATAGTTGCCGTAGGCGCAATGGCCATGACGTTTGAGTTGCGCATGCCTTGCGATTGTACTTTGGCTCGTAAGCTCGCCCAATCTAAGGTCTCGCTACGGTCCATCTCGATGTACTTGGCACCACGGTTTTTAACCAAAATATCGATAGAATCTAGCGGTAAAATACCTTGGCTCCAAAGTGAACCCGGGAATGTCTGGTAGCTGCCGCGTTCTTTGGCAAGCTCGCACGATGCGTTAATCGCATAGTAGCTGATGGCTTCCATCGAGCGGTCGGCAAATTCAACGGCAGCATCAGAGCCATAGGCAAGGCGTTGCTTATAGAGCGCATCCTGAAAACCCATAAGACCTAGGCCAACAGGGCGGTGACGCATATTAGAGGTGCGTGCAGTCTCGACCGAGTAGTAGTTGATATCGATAACGTTATCGAGCATACGGACGGCAGTGTTAACCGTTGCATGAAGTTTGTCTTGGTCGAGCTTGCCATCAACAATGTGTTGCGACAGGTTAATAGAGCCTAGGTTACACACGGCAATTTCTTCATCGGCTTTTGTGTTAAGCGTAATCTCGGTACAAAGGTTAGATGAGTGAATGACACCGGCATGTTGCTGTGGGCTACGTAGGTTACAGCTGTCTTTAAAGGTGATCCAAGGATGACCTGTCTCGAACAACATGCCGAGCATTTTGCGCCAAAGACCAGCGGCAGAAACACGTTTAAAGGATTTGATATCGCCTGCATCGGCCATAAGCTCGTATTCTTCGTAGCGAGTCTCGAATGCCGCACCAATTAAGTCGTGCAAATCAGGTGTCTCGCTGGGCGTGAATAGTGTCCACTCTTGATCTTCAAAGACACGCTTCATAAATAGATCGGGTACCCAGTTGGCGGTATTCATATCGTGCGTACGGCGGCGATCATCACCGGTATTTTTACGTAGGTCTAAAAACTCTTCGATATCCATATGCCAGGTTTCTAGATAAGCGCACATTGCCCCTTTACGCTTACCACCTTGGTTGACGGCAACAGCGGTATCGTTAGCCACTTTTAAGAAAGGTACAATACCTTGCGAGCGACCATTAGTGCCTTTGATATAAGAACCTAGCGAACGTACTGGCGTCCAGTCGTTACCTAAGCCGCCAGCCCATTTAGAGAGCATCGCGTTATCTTGCATAGCGCCGTAAATACCGTAAAGGTTATCGGGAATAGTGGTTAAGTAACACGAAGATAGCTGCGGGCGTAAGGTGCCGGCGTTAAATAGAGTTGGGGTAGAGCTCATGTAATCGAATGAACTTAATAATTTATAAAATTCAATCGCACGGGCGTTGTGGTTGTCTTCTTTAGCCGCAAGACCCATAGCCACACGCATAAAGAATATTTGCGGTAACTCGATGCGCACATCGTTGCTGTGAATAAAGTAACGGTCATATAAAGTTTGTAGACCAAGATAGGTAAACTGAGCATCGCGCTCGTGGTCTAATGCCTCGGCAAGTTGTGGTATATCAAAATTACGTAGCTCGGGCGAAAGTAGCTCAAGCTCGATACCTTTCTCTATATAGGCAGGTAATGCTTTAGCATATAAGTGCTTCATCTCGTGATGAGTGGCTAATTGTGCAACACCTAAAAAATCTAATGACTCGGCGCGTAATTTATCGAGCAATAGGCGTGCAGTTGCATACGTGTAGTTAGGCTCTTTTTCTACTAAGGTGCGAGCGGTGATAACCAGTGAGGTATTGATATCAACCAGTGCCACACCGTCATAAAGATTGCGCATGGCCTCGTTTAAAATTGCTTTTGGATCAACATCTTTAAGGCCTTCACAAGCTTCTGTAACAACCGTGTGCAGGCGTTCCATATCTATGGGTGCGAGCGTGCCATCGGGCATAGTGACATTAATTTTAGGGTAGCTGGCAAGCTCTTCTGCAGAGAACTTTGGTTTATCGGCCTCGGCACGTTGGCGTGCACGGTCTTCACGGTAAATAACATAATCGCGAGCAACCTTGTGCTCGCCGCCACGCATTAGGGCCAGCTCGGCTTGGTCTTGAATATCTTCAATATGTACGGTGCCACCTGATGGCATGCGACGATTAAAAGTCTCGCTAATTTGTTGAGCTAATGTTTTAACGGTCTCGTGTACACGGCTAGAAGCTGCGGCAACGCCACCTTCTACCGCTAAAAAAGCTTTAGTCATAGCGACTTCGACTTTTGACTCGTCGTAAGGCACAACAGTGCCATTACGTTTGATAACACGTAATGAACCCGGCGCAGTTGCCGATATAGTTGAAGTATGAGGTGCCGCTATTGGGGGTTGTTGTCCCTTTGATTCGCTGGTGTCTGTGTCGAGATGCATGCTGTGCTCCATAAAATGCATAAACGTCTTTAGAGACGCTGTTATTAAATTCGTGTTTTGTGTTGATTACTGCTTATCGCCATTTTTGCTAGATTCATTGTTGAGGCAAAGGTCGAGATAATATTTTTTGCTGTTTTTTCTACTTTTAGTCAGTATTTTTTGCTGTGCTTAAATAAAAGATTAAGAAAGTGGCTTAATCTAATGTTTTATAAGGCTTTTTATTTTTGCTTGTTTTTAGAGTGATTTATTATTGACCAATAAGGTCAAAATCATACGGTTAACTTGCATTTTCACATCTTTTTGTTGTGCCTGGTTTCGAAGAATAACCCTACATGTGGGGTTATCTCAAAACCTTTGCACAAGATAATGGGTTTTTGGGTAAAGTGCAAGCCAATCACACTGGGGTTTAGCTGTGGATAAAATGTTAATAAGATTATATGTAAGTGACTGCTAATCTATGAGTCTTTACGAGTACTGAGCTAGACATTTACGGGTGGTAATATGGCGCATTACATATCTTTTCTTATAGATATTGTTTTTCTAATAGTTTTTAGTTATTACTTATGTGTTGCCTTACTTAATAGGTTTTATGCGTATAAATAAGCACTATTTTAATCAGGTTTAATTATAAATAGGCGTTTGTTTGGTTTTCGAGCACAACTCTAATGGCATCTATCGTCTTATTTCTTAAGTGCGACTGGCCGCTAGGTTTGATAATAAAGAGTAGGGGGGGTGAAGCGTTAATTAAGCAGCCCCCGTTTGAGCCAAAGCTGTCGTTAGTAGGGTGCTGCCACAAACGTGTGCCAAAAGTTCTCTAAGGCCATCGTTTTTAAGTCGACGAATAGGTCGAAGATAATTGAGGTCACCCTATACCAATCCTTAAAATAGACTTTACTGAGTGCTATTTAGGTTAGTCTCGCTCACTTGCCGCTCAAGGTTTTTTGTCGCGTCCGGTCCACTACATTCTAATCTCAGCAACAACAAGGATATTGACTGTGCTGCAGTAGACGCGGTCATCATCATCGGTATTTTAGTTGAGTAAAATCATACGGCAGTAGCGTATTTTTAAAAGGTTGGCGGTACTTACCTTAAAATAAAAAAATTAGGAAAATATGCATGACCGCATCATGGCGACTCTGGGCCCAGGAACTCTGAGCCCAGTGTCTCGGAGCCAAGAGTGCCTGCGCTAAGTTAGGCAAACTTTTTATTTTTTCATTTTTTAACGCTAAGGAGCTATGTGCGCTGTGAAGTAATATTCGATAATAATAGTTGATGACGACGAAGTTGACCGCTATACCATGAAGCGGCTGTTAAGCTCTGGTGGGATTAATGTGCCCTTGAAGAAGCGGGTGACGGCGAAGAGGCGATTCAATTTTTTAAAAAATGCAGAAGCTAATAAAGCAAGGCTTGGAGACGGTTTTTCGCCGGTTGCTGTTTTTATCGATATCAACATGCCGCGTATGAACGGTTTTGAATTTTTGGATGAGTTCAAAAAGCGAAGAGATGAAAATGAAGGCTATGATACCGTTGTCTTTCTGATGGTCACCTCATCAGATAATACTTAAAACAAAGAGCGCGCTAGTCAATATGACTTTGTGAAGGCTTATATCAATAAAATGCCGCCTACGGCACAAAAGTTACTCACGCACGTTAGCGCATATCTTCTACGTTAGAGATGTTGCGCCTCACTACTTTGCGCTTCAGCGCCAAGACGCAAATTTTATAGCGGGCGTTCTCTTGTTAACGCTGTCTTGTCAATGCAGTCTTATTACTGCTGATTTATTGACAGTAAGGCTAAAACTTACCCAGTAAAAACTCCATTAATGCTTTTTGGGCATGTAGGCGGTTTTCAGCTTCATCCCAGACGACAGAATATTTCGAGTCCATCACTGTATCGTTAATTTCCAAACCACGATAAGCCGGCAGGCAGTGCATAAAGACAGCATCTTTATGGGCCAGCGACATAAGCTTTTCATTAACTTGGAAGCCTTTAAAGGCATCTATACGGGCTTGCTTTTCTTCTTCTTGTCCCATCGATGCCCACGTATCGGTGACGACCCAGTCGGTATTTTTAACCGCATCCTCGACGTTATCAAATAAGGTAATGCGATCGCTATTGGCGTCGAGCAGGGCTTGGTCGGGTTTGTAGCCGTCGGGACAGGCAATGTGCAATTGAAAATCACATTGCTTGGCGGCATTAATGTATGAATGGCACATATTATTGCCATCGCCAATCCAGACAACGGTTTTACCTTGCGGGTCGCCGCGATGCTCGGTATAGGTTTGAATGTCAGCGAGTAATTGGCAGGGGTGATAGCTGTCGGTTAATGCGTTAATAACGGGTACCCGCGAGTAGCTCGCGAACTTCTCGACGCTCTCGTGGCTAAAGGTACGAATCATAATAATATCGACCATGCTCGATATGACGCGCGAGCTATCTTCGATGGGTTCGCCACGACCGAGTTGCGTATCGTTAGAAGATAAAAATAAACCGCTACCGCCAAGTTGAGCAATGCCCGATTCAAACGAGACCCGAGTACGGGTTGAGGATTTTTCAAAAATCATCCCGAGTACTTTGCCGTCGAGTGTTTTTACAGCGCTTTCATTGCGGTGTTGTTTTTTTATCAATATGGCACGTTGAATAACTTGCTTTAATTCGGCCGGGGACAAATCCATTAAGGTTAAAAAATGTCTAGTCATGGTGTCAATCTCAAATTTTTAGTAGCGACTTATGTTTTCAAAAATAGTATGGATAAAGATCTTATAAGTAGCTGTTAATCAATAGTAGTTTATACCTCGCGGCACAATTACTGGATTAATGAGCTTATAATCTCAATCACTTGGTCAGCTTGCGATTCATTCATTATCAGTGGTGGTAATAGGCGAATAATATTGCCTG
>CAXMPB010000264.1:0-2190 GCA_964195035.1 Cellvibrionaceae bacterium
TAAAACATACCTAATATAACTAACTTTGGATCAATAACAGGTCTTATTTCTTTTCATCCAAGCCAAAAGCAGCATGTAGACTTCGCACAGCCAATTCGAGATATCGATCTTCAACAATTACTGAAATTTTAATCTCAGAGGTGGTAATCATTTGGATATTAATGTTTTCATCGGCTAACGCTGAAAACATAGTTGCGGCTACACCCGCATGAGAGCGCATTCCTACGCCTACAATTGAAATTTTAACAATACTGTCATCAGTGGCAATTTCTTGAACACCAATCTCTGTTGCTATTTTATCAACAACTGCTTTAGCTTTTTCCATATCACTACGATTTACCGTAAAGGTTAAATCGGTGGTGTTATCGGCAGCTATATTTTGCACAATCACGTCAACTTCTATATTAGCCTCGCCAATAGGCGCTAATATCCTGGCAGCCACACCGGGGATATCAGGAATACCTCTAATGGTTACTTTGGCTTCGTCACGATTAAATGCAATACCAGAAACCACTGGTTGTTCCATAAGATTCAACTCCTCATCAAGTGTAATTAATGTGCCCGAACCCTCTTTAAAACTATGCAATACTCGAAGAGGGACGTTGTATTTACCGGCGAACTCAACCGCACGAATTTGTAATACTTTTGAACCAAGACTTGCCATTTCTAACATTTCTTCAAAAGTAATTTTATCGAGGCGACGAGCATTAGGTTCGACTCTAGGGTCGGTTGTGTAGACGCCATCGACATCGGTATAAATTTGGCATTCATCGGCTTTTAGCGCAGCCGCCAATGCCACGGCCGTTGTATCAGAACCGCCTCGGCCAAGGGTTGTAATATTACCATTTTGATCAACACCCTGAAAACCTGCAACCACAACAATTCGACCTGCCTTTAAGTCGGCCTGAATATTATGATCATCAATCGATTGTATGCGCGCCTTAGTATGTGACTCATCGGTTATTATCTTAACTTGTGAGCCCGTATAAGAGCGAGCATCACACCCGCGAGCCCTAAGTGCCATACATAAAAGCGCAATCGTCACTTGCTCGCCCGTCGATAATAAAACATCCATTTCTCGGGGTTCAGGGCTTGACTGCATTTCACTTGCTAGACCGACAAGTCGGTTGGTCTCACCACTCATTGCAGACACAACCACAACAACGTCGTCACCCGAGCGTCTTACCTTCGACACTTTATCGGCAACGGCTTGAATTTTTTCGACAGTCCCCACCGAGGTACCGCCATACTTTTGAACCAAGAGGCTCATGAATTATTCCTTTGGTAGCGATAAAAAAATAGTAATAAACCGAGAGGCTACTAGTGTCTACTGAGAAAGCAACTCGCACAAAAAAGGGGCGTATTTAACACTAAAAACACCCAAAAGTTAATAGCTTTTACTCAATAAGGCTAATAGTTAACAACTGTTAGCTTGCTGAAACCCACTTTTCTACACATGCTAGAGCATCGTTAATACCCGCAATGTTTGTCCCGGCACCTTGTGCCATATCTGGGCGACCACCGCCTTTACCACCAACGAGTGGCGCAACTGCGCGCATTAAATCACCCGCTTTAAATTGTGGAATCAAATCTTTGGTCACACCTGCAATCAACGCGACCTTTTCGCCATCGACTGCGGCTAATAAAAACACCCCACTCGCCAGCTTAGATTTAATAGAGTCGGCAAGCTCTCTTAAGCTTTTTGCATTAGCACCCTCTACCACACACGCCAATATGTTGATGCCTGCCACCTCTTTGACTTGGCTGAGCAGATCGCCACTGGCAGCACTGGCCATTTTTGCCTGCAGTGACGCGAGTTGTTTGTCTTGCTCTTTAGTCAGCGCCATCAATTGTTCTAGCTTCTCTAGTAAATTTGATGGGTTAGCCTTAACCACTTGTGTGGCCGCTTGCATTTGCTGATCGAGCTTATCAATTACCTGTAAGGCATTTTTACCTGTCACCGCCTCTATGCGACGAACACCAGCCGCAACACCCGATTCAGACACAATACGACATAAACCAATATCACCGGTACGCTCTACATGAGTACCACCACAAAGCTCGACAGAGTAGCCATCGCCCATATTAAGCACACGCACTTCTGTGCCATATTTTTCGCCAAACAACATCATAGCGCCTTTATCTTTAGCGCTATCCATTGAGCAAACTTCGATATCTGTCGCTGTATTA
>CAXMPB010000265.1:0-14687 GCA_964195035.1 Cellvibrionaceae bacterium
TTCTTGCCTATCTTTATTTTTAACTTCTTTATTAATAACAATAGTATCAGCAATACCAGAGACACATTCACCATTTTTAAGTGTTAGCTCAACAGAAAAATGATACATGCAGGCTATTTCGATGATGTCGTAAAGGTCACATGAGATCATAGTTTAGTCTCACTCAATAAAAGCCAAAAACAGTTAAGCCAGACTCGCAAGAAATTCATCTAAGCTTGCGAGTATATTTTTCTGCACCAACGCAAGCTCTTGGCCTGCATCAATTAGGCGATAATGCTTATTGTGCAAACCTGTTTTTACGCGCTCTAGATAGGCAAACCGAACTCGCTCAAAAAAATCTATTTCTTCACTCTCAAAGCGATCGAGTTCAGCTCGCGCGCTCGCACGCGATAACCCTAAGCGTACATCGATGTCTAAATAAAAAGTTAAGTCGGGCATTAGCCCTTGTTGCACCACTTTTTCTAGCTCTGAAATTAGGTTTGTATTTAAACCGCGACCACCACCTTGATAAGCATAAGTAGAATCTGTAAAGCGATCACAAAGAACCCACACACCTTTATTTAAGGCCGGAATAATCACCGTATTTAAATGTTGTGCTCTTGCGGCAAACACCATTAAAAGCTCGCAAGTCTCATCAATTTTTTCATCTGATTTATTAAGCAATAATGCTCGAATATTTTCAGCCAGCGGCGTACCACCGGGTTCACGAGTTAACAGTAGTTCAATATTTTGGGATTCTAAGTGTTCTTTAACCAATAAAATATTCGTGCTTTTACCAACACCTTCAGAGCCTTCAAAGGTTATAAACTTTCCCTTTTTCATGTATCTACTCATCTAGTTATTAGTTTAAGTCACTAAATTGATTTAACTCACTAAACTTATTTAGCAGGTGACGAACGATAGTTTTTGGCTTTGTTTTTAATTTGATACTCTTGCACTGCTTTATTATGCTGCGCTAATGTTTCAGAAAACTGATGACTACCGTCACCTTTTGCAACAAAAAATAGGGTCTTGCCTTTAGCTGGATTCAAGGCTGCGTTAATTGCAGCCCGGGCAGGCATTGCAATGGGTGTTGGTGGCAAGCCATTTATAACATAGGTGTTGTAGGGCGTTTTTTGAGTGAGATGTTTACGGCGAATATTACCTTTATAGCTATCACCCAAACCGTAGATAATTGTCGGATCTGTTTGCAAACGCATGCCTTTATTAAGACGCCTTACAAACACGCCTGAAATTTCTGGTCGCTCGTATGCAACACCGGTTTCTTTTTCGATGATCGAGGCCATAATTAAAGCTTCATAGGCATTTTTATAGGGTAGGCCTTCAGCCCGCTTAAGCCATTCTTCATCTAACACTTTTTTCATTCTTGTATGTGCGCGCAATAAAATATCGGCATCACTAGAGCCCGCAACATACTGATAAGTATCAGGATAAAACCAACCTTCGGGGTGATCAATATTTAGCTCGAGTTGTTTTTTAATATCATCAAAATTTTTATTTTTTAGCGTGCTTTCTAGTTGTTCTTGCTCGGATAAAACAAACATAAAATCTTTAAATGTTTTTCCCTCGACGAGAGTCACTTTATAACTAACAACGTCACCGTAGCGGAGTGTCTCTAATAGTAATTTAGGCGTTATCTGTGTCGGTAATTTATATTCCCCAACCTCTACACCAGTTTGCTTAGTCAATTTTGCATATAGAATTAGCCACCGCGGGTGTGTAAGAATATTATCTTTTGCTAATTGATAGCTTAATTTACTGAGCGTGTCGCCTGCATTAATGCGAACAACTGTTTCTGCGCCTAAGTTTAAGGGATGGTTCAACCAATTATTAAACGTATATAAACAAAAAGCTAGTGTCAAAATACTAGCAATGAAGGTATAGATTATCGTTTTGAATAAGCGCTTTAACATAAAATAGTTTATCGCCTAACGATCAAAAAAAACGTTATGACACATAGATTGTAAGGAGCGTGTCACAGCACCTACATCCCACTTATAATCACGCTCTTTATAATGACAATGCGTCACCGGCCAGATACCCGTAAGGCTATTGGTTAAAAAAACTTCATCCGCAGTTAAAAAATCGTCAAGTTTTATTATTGCCTCAACAATATCAAGCCCTAACTGCCCCGCTACCGACTCAATAATAAATTGCCTTTGTGCGCCCGCCACACCAGATTCGTTGAGTCGCGGTGTTAGTATTTTATCGCCTTTAACAATAAACACATTGCGAGCCGTTGCCTCTATTAGCTCGTCATTATTGGCTAACAATAAACCTTCATCAAAATTTGTATTTAAGCGCTCTTGAGCTGCAAGTACATAAGGCAGTTGATTGAGTGTTTTAAGACCAGCCCAAGACACCGGTGATAAGGTCTCGTTGCAAATATGTACACTAACGCCATTATGTTTTGTTAAATCGACCGAACCTGCAAACAGTTGCAATATTAACGTTGGACTAGCGTCAGGATCTACTTGATAGCCGTGTCCACCCAATCCGCGTGTGACAGTTAGTTTTAAAATCAAGTGTTTTTCGTCGAGGCTTTTTGCAATGTCTAACAGCTTATTAACATCTTTGACTAAGCGCTCAGAGTTTAGCGTAATGTTAAGGTGTGCTAGACCTTTTAGTAAGCGTTTATGATGATATGACAATAGCGGCGCTAAGCCATCGACAAGTAGCATTGTTTCAAAAAGACCATCGCCATAGGCAAGGCCACGGTCTAATGGTGATACGCCATCGTATGGCTGATCATTAGCGGCATAACCACTATCAGAATAAGAATGGATACGGCCGTTAATGCAAACCAGTGGTAGGGAATAATTAGACATATTGGGCATAGTAGAAGTGTATCCAAAAGTGGCGAAATAAACTAAGTCTATTTCGCCACTTTTTATAATTATTAAGGGGGGTTCACTATGTAGTCCTTAAATACAGAACTCATCGATCGTTATAAATATCTAGTCAATTTTTTTAAATACTAAAGAGCCATTAGTACCGCCAAAACCAAAGGAGTTAGATAAAGCACCCGTAATGATCATTTCTTGCGGTGTATTGGGTACCAAGTTAAGTTTAGCGCACTCATCTTCAGGATCTTCTAGGTTAATCGTAGGCGGCGCCACTTGATCACGAATCGCAAGCACACTGAAGATCGCCTCAACGGCACCGGCAGCACCTAACAAATGCCCTATCATCGACTTAGTTGAACTAACGGCTAAACTATTCGCGGCACTACTAAATACCGAGTTTACCGCTCGACACTCTGCAATATCGCCGGCCTGAGTAGAAGTACCATGTGCATTAATATATTGAATATCTTCAGGGTTCATACCTGCATCACGCAATGCATTAGCCATCGATAGCGCTGCACCCGCACCATCCTCTGGGGGCGATGTCATATGGAAGGCATCACCACTCATACCAAAACCAACAACTTCTGCATAAATTTTAGCACCACGTGCCTTAGCATGTTCGTATTCTTCTAATACAACTACACCCGCACCATCACCTAAGACAAAGCCATCTCGGCCTTTATCCCAAGGGCGGCTAGCGCCAGCTGGGTCGTCATTGCGCTTAGAGAGGGCTCGTGCAGCGGCGAAGCCACCTAAACCTAAGGGGGTAATCGATGCCTCAGCTCCACCGGCAAGCATTGCATCGGCTTCGCCGTGCATGATAGAACGAGCGGCTAAACCAATAGAGTGAGTTCCTGTGGTACAAGCCGTCGTCACCGCTAAATTAGGGCCTTTGAGCCCGTAGTGAATCGATAAGTTACCAGCGATCATATTAATGATTGAGCCCGGCACAAAAAAAGGTGATATTCGACGCGGACCACGATTAGCAACGGTGAGAGCACCTTCTTCAATAGTGCCGATACCACCAATACCCGATCCAATAACAGAACCAAAACGAGGTGCAAGCTCATCGCTTACCTCGATGCCACTGTCGCGCATCGCTTGAATACCTGCGGCCATACCGTACTGAATAAAGAGGTCCATCTTACGGGCCTCTTTTTCTGGAATATATTCGCCAATTTGAAAGTTTTTCACACCTGCGGCAAATTGAGTGGTGTAAGCACTGGTATCGAAATGATCGATAGCAGCCGCACCACTCTTACCTGCAAGTATTGCTGCCCACGTTTCTTCAACCGTATTGCCTACAGCCGTTACCATGCCTAAACCTGTTATAACAACGCGTCTCACATTCGTTCCTGTCTAATTATTAATTTACGATGTATTGCTATCGTAATAAAAAATGATCGAGAAATTTATACTAAGCTTTATTTTTAATTATCTTAAAACAAAAAAACTATTAAATACACAAAAGCCGCACTCTATAAATAGATGCGGCTTTTGTAAATACCATTGGGTAAGCAATAGAGAACTATTAAGCTAAGTTATTATTGATGTAATCAATTGCTAACTGAACAGTAGTAATTTTTTCTGCTTCTTCATCAGGAATTTCAGTTTCGAATTCCTCTTCTAAAGCCATTACTAGCTCTACTGTATCAAGTGAATCTGCACCAAGGTCTTCTACAAATGAAGCCGCATTGTTAACTTCATCTTCTTTAACACCCAGCTGCTCGGCAACGATTTTTTTTACACGTTCTTCAGTGTTGCTCATGGTTCTATTGAACTCCCCTTTAAATTAAAATCAGTAAACAGCCTGCTGTTATATATATTGTTTGTACTGAGTGGCTGTTCGATGGCGCATTTTACATGGAAATTTCACCATTGACACTTTTTATCGCATCTTTTATGGTGACTTTACATTTTATTGTTAAAAATCAAACGATTAGAATACAATAAAAATATATTAAGCCATATACATACCGCCATTTACATGGATGTTTTCGCCCGTAATGTACGCTGCCGCGTCGTCTGCTAAAAACTTAACGACGGCTGCAATTTCTTCTGGCTGCCCAAGACGACCTAATGGAACAGTGCTTAACATCAATGACTTTTGCTCATCATTCAACTCATCAGTCATATCAGTTTCGATAAAACCCGGCGATACCGTATTGACGGTAATATTACGTGAACCCACTTCTTTGCCAAGCGCACGTGAAAAACCTGCAACCCCAGCTTTAGTCGCTGCATAATTAGATTGACCCGCATTACCCATTGAACCGACAACCGAACTAATATTAATAATACGCCCCCAACGAGCTTTCATCATGCCGCGCAGGCAGGCTTTACTTAAACGATAAACAGAACTGAGATTAGTATTAATTACGTCAAACCACTCGTCTTCAGACATACGCATTAATAAATTATCTTTAGTAATACCTGCATTATTGACGAGTATTTGTGGCGCACCGTGACTAAGCAGCATGGCTTTTAACAGACCGCTAACTGAATCTGCATCGGTCACATTAAGTACCATCCCCTCACCTTGAATGTTTTTTTCAGCGAAACGTGCGGATATTTTTGCAGCACCCGACTCACTCGTCGCCGTACCAATAACAATTGCACCATCGACGCCGAAGCTATCGGCAATCGCCGCACCGATACCACGACTTGCACCCGTCACTAATACAACTTTCTTTTCTAGACTCATGATGATCTTCCTATTATTTCTTATTATTGACTACTGCTTTCGACTAAGCGTTAATTTTTATGTCGATAAAAAATTAGCCGTCACCGTAAAGAATTATTCAGACAATGAGGATACCGCTTCTTTAAACACATCTAGGCTTTCTATCGCTAAGGAGTTAACGTTACGATCAATTCGTTTTGTTAAGCCCGACAATACTTTGCCGGGGCCACACTCAATACAGGTATCAATGCCTGCTTTTACAAGCGCAGCCATGCAGTCTACCCACAATACGGGATTATAAATTTGCTCAATCATTAGCTCTTTAATACGCGCAGGGTCTGTCTCAGTCGCTGCATTTACATTATGCACTACAGGTATAATTGGCGAATTAAAGGCAATCGCCTTTATATCTTGAGCTAGCCTATCGGCGGCAGGCTTAAGCAATGATGAGTGAAACGGTGCACTCACCATTAATAACTGCGCACGCTTTGCACCCTTTTCTTTGCATAATACACAAGCGCGATCAACAGCAGCCGTATTACCGGCAATAACAACTTGACCGGGCGAGTTAAAGTTAACCGCAGAGACAACCTCATTCTCGGCAGCTGCAGCACAAGCCTCAATAATAGCGGCGTCATCCAAACCGATGATAGCGGCCATGCTACCGACACCGGCAGGCACAGCCTCTTGCATATACTTTCCACGCAACTGCACTAGCTTTACGGCATCTTTAAAATCGACAACACCAGCACAGACGAGCGCTGACCACTCACCTAAGCTATGCCCAGCCATTAACGCGGGCGTACTTTGGGACTGTTGCGCCCAAGCGCGCCATAATGCAACACTTGCAGTCAGTAGCATCGGCTGTGTACGCTCGGTAAGGTTAAGATCTTCTTGCGGGCCATTTTGAACCAACGCCCAAAGATCATAGCCAAGTACGCTAGACGCTTGCTGAAAAGTCTCTTCAATAATAGGAAACTCGGCTGCGGCATCTGCCAACATACCGACTTTTTGAGAACCCTGACCAGGAAAGATAAATGCTAAGTTATTCATAGGCTTGGTGACCTTAATTATTTTTAAAATACGATGTAGTTAAGATAATTTAGTTAGTCTAGTACGCGGCAACAAAAAAACAGGCAATGGATAGTTAGCTTATTTAATCACTGCTTATAGAAAGTGCTATATGTAGAAGCGAAGACAGGATAATCATCATTCACCTCTGTAACGTGAACACAACCACAAAATGGCTTGTAAACTGCCCATTAAATAGATGATTTAGCAAACAAAGTTTTCAGCCAGAAACAACAAAAGGCTGATATAAAATCAGCCTTATAGATAACGCAATTCACATACGTCAAAGTAAAGTCGTTACTGAACATTCAGTAACAGACGATTACTAGTCTTCGCTTTTACCCGCGATAACTTTTACACCTCGGTAAAAACCGTCTGGGCTGACATGATGACGCAAATGCTTTTCACCGCTAGTTGGATCAACGGTCAATGCAGCTGTTGAAACAATCGCATCATGTGAACGGCGCATGCCACGTCTTGAACGGGTTTTTTTACTCTTCTGAACTGCCATATTAGGCTCCTGCCTTACTTGTCTGTTTTATCAGATGCTTTTGTTAACGAGCTTTTCAATTGCTCAAGCACCTGAAATGGATTGGTTTTATCTGTCTCTTTGGTATTAGCTACATTACCAGATTTATCATCGGCACCCTCAGAGCTAAACAACTTTTGGGGTACGCAAGTTACATCGTGATAAGCAACAATAGGCAAACCTAATATCAACTCATCTGCGATGACGTCATATATATCAGTTTGACCTTCACCTATGATCCAAGGTTCATAGGTTTTTGGTAATTTCTCAATATCTTCGTCATTCCAGACAAAGCCTAAGTTCAAGCTCATTTGTAATGATTGCTGTGCGCCTTCTAGGCATCGCTGGCATATCATCTCGACAGTTGCATTAATAGTGCCCGTTAAGTTACGGATACCTTGCTCATCTGTACCAAATACTAAATCAGCATAGACACTACCTTGCTTACTTGCCAGCAAAGAATCAACGCGCAACAGTTCTGCAACATCCACACTTCCTTCGATATTTATCCGTTGTTGGGCAAATTTTCGCGGGTCGATGTGTCTCGGTAAAACCGACTCTGGAGTAGTGCTCGTCATAGTGGCGCAATGATAGGGAGTTGCAGGGGCAGTGTCAAAGCGAATTTAGTGATTAAACCTGTTTATTTCGACAAAAAAGCACTAAATATGGGAAACCACACCTAAACAGATGATTTATCCCTTATCATACTCACAATTAAAGATGCACACAGTCCCGCAAACCATTTCAAGCCACTTTTAAAAAACGGCCCCAAGAATATTATTTATGTCCAACGCCTGCCAAACATTCAAACTTATTTTAGCATCGAGTTCAATATATAGAGGGGAGATCCTCAATAAATTAGGTCTAAGCTATGAATCGATATCGCCCGATATTGATGAAAGCCCGCTGCCTGCAGAATCGCCTCAAGCGCTCGTTGCTAGACTTGCACTTGCCAAGGCAAAAGCCGTTGCAGGCATTACGGTCGCGCGGGCAACGAGCGCAGCCAAATCGACAGCAAACGCTAAAGGCAACACTATCGACAGCAATGACACTTTATTGATCATTGGCTCTGATCAAGTCGCAGTTCTCGACAATAAAATCATCACCAAACCTCACACTCACACAAACGCCTGCCAACAGCTTCGCGCAGCCAGTGGTCGCGAAGTCACTTTTTTAACAAGCCTGTGTCTTTATAACAGCCATACAAATGCACATCAATTAACCGTTGCGCCCTATATCGTTAACTTTTTACCCTTAACCGACGGGCAAATAGAAAGCTATTTAAAAAAGGAGCAACCCTATGATTGCGCGGGCAGCTTTAAATCAGAAGGCTTAGGCATAACTTTATTTAAAAGCATACAAGGCGATGACCCAAATACGTTAATGGGCCTACCGTTAATAGAATTAGTGAAGATGCTGCGCGAAGAAGGGATTGATCCGCTGTCGGCATAATGGCTAGGGTTGCCGGGATCGCCCGGCGGCGATAAGAAAGGTTTGTGTGCCCAAACCTCTCCTAGCTTATATTACTTAAACTGTATCGGCTGCTCAGCAAATAACGCTAAGGCCTTACCAATCCCTAAACCCATTGACACACCAAAGCGACGCGTTAGCTCTTCGAGGCGAGAGAGTCTTGGCGTGTAGTCGATGATATTATCTTCACCGATAATATCTCTGGCGACTTTACCGGGGCTACCTAAACCATCAATCAACCCCAGCTCTAAGGCTTGTTCGCCATTCCAGATCAAACCCGTAAATAGATCGGGGTTATCTGCCAGACGATCGCCTCGGCCCTCTTTAACAACATTAATAAATTGCTCGTGAGTCTTCGACAATACCTCTTCCCAAAAATCTTTTTCTTCGTTTTTTAATGGCGCAAAGGGATCGAGAAAAGATTTATGTTTGCCCGAGGTAAAGTTACGACGCTCAACGCCTAACTTGCCCATTAAATCGACAAAACCAAAGCTAGAGGCCGTAACACCAATAGAGCCGACGAGACTCGCTTTGTCGGAATAAATTTCATCGGCCGCCACAGAAATATAGTAAGCGGCCGAGGCACCCAACTCTTTAATGACAGCATAGATTTTTTTATCTGGATGCAAACCTTTTAGACGGTTGATTTCATCGTAGACATAACCTGCTTGCACGGGACTACCACCGGGGCTATTAACAACTAACATGATCGCTTTAGCACCCTTGCTTTCAAATGCCCTGCGCAAACCACCCACAATATTACTGGCGCTGGCCTCTTCTCCGTCGGCAATCACACCATCGACATAAACAATCGCTGTATGAGACTCTTCAGCACTAGCACCTTGACTACTGAAGTTACTGTTAATAAAAAAACTGCCTAAAACAACAGCCAAATATGTAAAGCCAAGCAGCTTAAAGAAGATACCCCAACGGCGTGATTTTCTTTGCTCGATTAATGAATTCTGAGCAATGCTTGCTACCAACTCCCAATCGCGATTATCACTAGAGGGGTTAACCGGTGACTTGCGTGTAAATAATCCCATATTTGTTCCTACTATCGCTTCAATTTAACATTCAATTCTTATGACACTGTTAATGCACAACAATTAATACTTTTTTATCACCCAATCGACAAATTCCGGAAAATGATCCACACAGGCCAACGGTTCAAATTTTTGTAGCCGCGTCACGCAATGAGCGCCGTAACTTACGGCAACCCTTGGCATAGCCAGCTGCTGAGCCATCGACATATCATATTCAGTATCGCCAATCATGATGGCTTCGTCTTTATGAATAGAAAATTCGTCTAACAATTCACTTAACATTTGCGGGTTTGGCTTAGACGCTGTCTCGTCTGCACAGCGACTACCGTGAAAAAAATCTTCTAAGTGTAATTTTTTTAACACTCGATCAAGACCCTTACGGCTTTTGCCCGTTGCAACCGTTAACAAATGACCTTTATCACGTAGATGCTCCAAACCCTCTTGCACGCCCTCAAAAAAAGGCGATGGCGTTTGATCTTCGCGTAAAAAATGCTCTGAATAATAACGTCTAATATCATCGTGCTGCGCCTGCGCAAGCTCTGGATATAGCACCAACATGCACTCGGGCAGCCCTAGGCCAATAATATTCATAATGGCATCATCACTACAAACTCGCTGACCTGCCGATTCTCCGGCCTGCTGTAGGCAGCGAATAATCTTAGCAGTAGAGTCGCTTAAAGTGCCATCCCAATCAAAAATTAACAGCAAAGCTTCCGTCCTTTTTATTTATCGTGTG
Source organism: Cellvibrionaceae bacterium (assembly GCA_964195035.1). Classification (GTDB taxonomy): domain Bacteria; phylum Pseudomonadota; class Gammaproteobacteria; order Pseudomonadales; family Cellvibrionaceae; genus CANLBN01. The sequence goes on from CAXMPB010000265.1 coordinate 10,382, forward strand.
CGTCCAACTTATCCAACACCTTTTGCAGTTCTTGACTTAACGGCGTCTCGACAGTCACTTTTTGGCCATTAGCATCTTTAAAATCAAGACGACGAGCATGCAAAAATAAGCGTTTAAGGCCAACTTTTTTCATGACAATTTTTTGCTCTGGATCACCATATTTATCATCCCCCAAAATCCCATGCCCTGCGTATTGGCTATGAACGCGAATCTGATGGGTTCTACCCGTAATAGGCTTTGCTTCAACCAAGGTGCAGTCTAGATAATTCTCAAGTATCTTAAAACGAGTCAGAGAAGCCTTAGCACCTTCGGTAGATTCCTCAACCGCCCTCACCATTCGCTGCCCACTCGGCAACTGATTCTTCAGCAAAGCCACATCTATCTTATTGCAACGCTTTGCCCAGCGGCCAAAAACTAAGGCTTGATAGACCTTATTAATTTGCTTCTCGCGCAGCTGTTGCTGCATAAAACGCAAACTGCGGCGGCTTTTAGCCACCATAATGCAACCCGAAGTATCCCTATCGAGCCGATGTACCAACTCTAAAAATTTATCCCCCTCTCGAACTTGCCGTAGGCTCTCAATCAAACCTAGCTGAATGCCACTACCGCCGTGAACCGCTAAACCCGATGGCTTATTAATGACTAAAATCGACTCATCTTCATACGCAACCGCTTTATTCAACAGTTCAATTAAGCTGTTACCGGGTTTTTTGATCTCGCTTTTTTCCGCTAAGCGCACAGGCGGCACACGCACGACATCACCAGCTTTTAGCTTATATTCTGGTTTGATTCTGCCTTTATTAACACGTACCTCACCCTTTCTAACAATTCGATAAATCAGCGACTTAGGCGCACCTTTTAGCTTTGTTAACAAAAAATTATCGATGCGTTGCCCAGCAATATCTTCATCAATATTTAAATATTGGACTTTAGGAGTATTTGACGGTGGATTAGATGCAGTATTGTTCATGGCGCGATGATACCAGTTTCATCTATTCTCAGGGAGAAATAAGCTAAGTGATTGAATTAAAGGGGCGTTAAGTCTATGATGTCATGGCATTGCGCTGGTTTTCGGGGATGGCAGTTAGCTTATTACAAAGCATATACAGGCTAAACCACAAGAAAATACCGACAATAAATTAGCATCTGTCAACGCTAGGACAACATATTATCTGACGATATTATGACCAACATAAGCGCTTATATATTGCTTATGCTGTAATGGCCCACTTAATTATTGCTTGAGAAATCTCAAATAAATGGGCACTTAGCGTAGGACAGCAAAATTAACCAACGCTAGTAGTTAAACTGCAATGGCATTGAAAATTATTAGCAATTTTTAAAACACGTGAAAAAATTAATAACAGATCGAAAACTCAATCTGTTAATTAAAGCATACGATAGACATACTGATTTGATAGACAAGAACAGAAAAAATACTGTTCTTATTAGAGATAAACTGACTGATAATTAATATTATCCAATATGATTGTACGGATAAACCCGAACATTTTATTCAATAACTATTAAAGTAAATAAGTAAAAAACAGTCAGAAATAGATTAATAGGAAAGAAACTAATAGCACCTAAGTTAGTTTAAACCTTAAATAATAGCGATATTGTTTGTTTTTTATATAGTTAACACACATAAGTAATAGATTCACAAACAATATAAAAGATAGATGACCGATAAGTATTTTGTAATATTTTTATTATTAACTTTATAAAAAGTTATTATGAAAAATTACTAACAGTTACCAGAGCACTAAAAATACTTACCACACACAACAGTAGTGTAATATTTAAACAGATGTTTTTTACACCACCACTTATCGCTAGCATTAGAATTAAACGTGATCTTTGAAATTAATATTTTTAAAGTTGATTAACAAACACGCAACATTCTTTCTATCTCTTCCTCTCGATTAGCCCCTCTATTGTTTTGCCCGCAACAGTTAAGGACAAAACATATTATGAAAAGAATGCTCATTAACGCAACACAGCCCGAAGAAGTTCGTGTTGCCATGGTAGACGGCCAATTACTTTACGATTTAGATATTGAAAACCGTCACAGAGAACAGAAAAAATCCAATATTTACATTGGCAAAATCACCCGTATCGAACCTAGCCTAGAAGCCGCTTTTGTTGAGTATGGCTCAGAGCGTCACGGTTTTTTATCCCTAAAAGAAATTGCTCGCGAGTACTTTGTTCGCCAACCAAAAGATATTGACGGCCGCTTTAAGATCAAAGATGTGATTAAAGAAGGCACCGAAGTCATTGTTCAAGTCGATAAAGAAGAGCGCGGCAACAAAGGTGCCGCACTAACAACCTTTATAAGCCTGGCTGGCCGCTACATGGTATTAATGCCTAACAACCCTCGCGGTGGTGGTATCTCACGTCGCATTGAAGGCGAAGAGCGAAACGAACTACGCGATACCCTTTCACAAATAGATGTACCTAAAGGTATGAGCGTCATCGTACGTACTGCAGGTATTGGCCGCACAGCAGAAGAGCTGCAGTGGGACTTGAATTATCTTTTACAGCTTTGGACTTCAATCAAAACTGAAGGCGATAAAGCGAAAGCACCGCACTTTTTATTCCAAGAAAGCAATGTGATAATTCGTGCAATTCGCGATTACCTGCGCCCAGACGTTGGTGAGGTCATTGTTGATCACAAAGAAACCTACGACCTAGCAATTGCCTTTGTTCAACAAGTAATGCCTAGCTACAGCAGCAAAGTTAAATTTTATGAAGACGATTCAACGCCTTTATTTAATCGCTACCAAATCGAAGGGCAAATCGAGACTGCTTATGAGCGCGAAGTAAAGCTTCCATCTGGCGGCGCACTTGTTATCGATGTCACCGAAGCCCTAATATCAATAGATATTAACTCTGCTCGTGCCACCAAAGGTGGTGATATTGAAGAAACCGCTCTACAGACCAACCTAGAATCTGCTGACGAGATAGCCCGACAACTTCGCCTACGTGATATGGGCGGGCTAGTTGTTATCGACTTTATTGATATGCAACCTGCACGCAATCAACGCGCTGTTGAACAACGCATGAACGAAGCACTTGAGATTGATCGCGCTCGCGTACAAGTGGGTCGTATTTCGCGCTTTGGTTTATTAGAGATGTCTCGCCAACGCTTGCGTCCCTCGCTCGGTGAAACCACCTCTAAAGTTTGCCCACGCTGTAGTGGACAAGGCACTATTCGCTCGACAAAATCGATTGCGCTTTCGATCCTACGCCTAGTAGAAGAAGAAGCACAAAAAGACCGCAGTGCAGAAATACGTGCAATTACACCTGTAAATGTAGCAACGTATATACTGAATGAAAAACGTAAAGCCATTGCAACCATCGAAGCCAACAGCAAGGCACGTATATTAATCATACCTAATGAAGATATGGTGACACCGCACTTCGAAGTTCAGCGCTTACGTGAGGACAATACGGAAGAGTTTGAAACGAGCTATAAAATTGTCGATAACGTTAATGACGACAGTAATTTATTAGAAACCGCTAAACCAATCGCACTTGCCCAGCCTGCCGTGCAACTAATGCCGCCATCACAACCCGCCCCAACACCTGCGGCTGCAACAACCAGCAAAAAAGACAGCAGTGAAAGCGAGCCGGGACTAATTAGCAAATTAATAACATCTATTAAAGCACTATTTAATAGCGAGCCTGAAGCTAAGCCTGAACCAAAGTCGCGTCCAAATAATCGCAAAAACAATAACCGTGGTGGCCGTAACCGCAATAATCGCAACCGTAACAACCCACGTAATGGCGACCGCAATAGTACTCAATCGAGCAATAACCAAGATCGTGACGAGTCTCGCGAGAGCAAACCTGAGAACCCGCGCGAAAATTCTCGTGATAACAAGCGTGAAAACCCTCGTGAAGGCTCTCGTGATAGCTCACGTGAAGGTTCTCGCGATAACAATCGTGGTCAAAATCGAAATAATAGTCGCCGCAACCAAGAGCAGAGCAATCAAAACAAAGCAGAAGCTCAAGAGCCCAACGAAAACCAACAAAATGCTGATAGCAATACACCAGAACAACGCCCAGCTAATCGTAAGCCACGTAATCAACAACGTCGCCGAGGTAATCGCAAACCACAAGAAGAGACCAACACTTCCCCACAGGTCGCCGAAGTAGCTAATGCTCCCGCTGAAACTGCCGAAGTGATTAGTGCTCCAATTGTAAATACCAACGCGCCTAGCGCTCCAGTTATTGATACTCAGACATCTAAGCAGGTCGATAATACCGAAGCAAATCCTCAACCAGTTGAGCAAGCTACGAG
>CAXMPB010000266.1:0-4425 GCA_964195035.1 Cellvibrionaceae bacterium
CGCGAAGCTGGGGCATATTTGTAAGACTCGCGGCGGCCTGAACCCGAGCGCGCAAAACCCGTTTGCTGCGCACCAATACGGTCGACAAGAAAATTGGTTAACTGGCCATCTTTAATAAGCTGGGTTCGCTGTGTGGGCATGCCCTCGTCGTCAATATTGATCGAGCCCCATGCATTGGCCATGGTGCCGTCGTCTACTGCATTGACGATTGAGCTAGCAATCATTTCACCCATTTGATCGTGGAATACCGATGCTTTTTTTGCAACTGATGTCGTTTCCAGTAAGTGTCCACAGGCTTCATGAAAAATGACACCGCCAAATCCATTGCCAATAATGACTGGCATTCGGCCAGAGGGACAGGGCTTCGCAGTTAGATTGATCAACGCCTGTCTAGCCGCTTCTTCTCCCGTTTTTTGAGGGTCGATTGCCGCTTCAATTTCCCAACCCAACAAACCGCCATCATTCCAGCTACCGGTCGCCTGTTCGCCACCAGCAGATGCGATAGCGGTTAAATTGGCTCGGATGTAATTGCGCTTGTCATTCGCATGTAAGCCATCGCTATTAAATATCTCGATCCGCTGCTCTCGCTGCATGCAAGAGCCACGTGTTTGTGATATTTTCTTGCCCGATGCACGAGCAGCGCGGTCTGCCGCCATTAAGTAGGCCACCTTACTTTCAATGTCTGCATCCACTGAGAGGACTTTACGGGCTGGATGAATGTCGCTCATCTGATTAAAATTAAACGACTTGGTGGTGCTCACCCGATCCCTTAAATCTTTAGCTGCAAGCACCGACGCGATACGTAACAACTCGTCCTGATCAGTCTTATTCGTATAGCCATATAAAACCTTGGTGCCATAAATTAGTCTGAGACCGATGCCAAAATTAATACCCGATTCTACTGATTGAACGTCATCACTGAGCGTGCTGATTACATTAGTTTCATTCTTTTCAATAAAAAGTTCGGCGAAGTCAGCACCCAATGACAGGGCGTGATCAATAATCGATTCTGCAGTCTGGCTATTAAGCATCTAAATCTATTCCTTTGAGGGTTAGAGGAAGGTTAATTTGATTCGTATCATTTAGGTCTCACGATTTCATACATGAGGCTACAAGGTGGTAATTCAAGTATTTACTCAGGCGTCTAGGTCGAAGGTGACGACGAAGGTGTGATGATCGTGCTCACCACAGGTACTGCATTGTACTCTAGCGCATAAGCTACTTCGATCACGATACGAGTCGCATCGATCATTTCTTTGCTCGAAACCACATCTTGTGGGTTTTATAAACCACAGTGATTGATCTGTGCCATCAATCATCCCCTTAACCAAAATAGATTCGCTTATTAGCGACTTTTTTTACTTGCTGCCTGCTTGGTTCACTTCTTGCTATAGCTTAATAAGTAGATCTATTAAACAAGACCGTGCTCGTTTTATCGCTCAGCTTGCTTACCCTACGATTATCACAAAACCATCAAAGGATGTGCATCATCGCGCATCTGATATTTATACTAATAATTTAAAAAATTATTGATTGAGGATTTTTTTATGAGTGGAAACGAATCTCGCCTAATGGCTATTAGCGCAATTACCCACAACGAACCGGTCGACGTTGAGATGCCCGAACCATTAAGTAAAATCTGGGCGTGCAATGTATTTAATTTAGCTAAAATGGAACAGTCGCTTTCTAAAAATGCCTTTAAGGCAATGAAGAAAACCGTACAAACTGGTGCACCATTAGATTCCGCAACGGCTGATGTAGTCGCTGCAGCAATGAAAGACTGGGCCTTAACAAAAGGCGTAAAGTTTTTCTCTCATATTTTTTATCCCATGACCAATGCAACAGCCGAAAAACATGATGGCTTTATCGTCACCAATTCAGAAGGCAATGCCATTACTGAATTCTCTGGCAGCCTACTAATTAAGGGCGAGCCCGACGGCTCATCGTTCCCTAACGGTAGCTTACGAATGACGAATGCTGCTCGTGGCTATACTGCCTGGGATCCCTCTAGCCCAGCCTACATAATGCATACAGCCAATGGCGCGACATTGATGATCCCCAGCGTGTTTATGGCATGGACGGGCGAGTCACTTGATAAAAAAATCCCTCTGCTACGCTCAAATGCAGCGATGAATACAGCGGCACAAAAAGTATTATCACTAATGGGCGAGACTGACATTGCCACATTGAATTCTAGCTGTGGTGCCGAACAAGAATACTTTTTAATCGATGAAAATTTTGCCAATGCTCGCCCTGATCTACTGCTAACTGGCCGCACCCTTTTTGGTGCAGCTCCGGCTAAAGGTCAACAATTTGATGATCATTACTTTGGTGCGATCCCCGAGCGTGTTCAAGTGTTTATGCAAGACTTTGAAGATCAACTTTATAAGCTAGGCATACCGGCAAAAACACATCACAACGAAGTCGCGCCCGGTCAATTTGAAATTGCACCTTACTTTGAAGCAGCCAATGTCGCGGCAGATCATCAGCAATTATTGATGACCGTATTAAAAAATACCGCTAAAAAGCATGGCTTTCTTGCCCTGCTTCATGAAAAACCCTTCGCTGGCGTTAACGGTTCTGGCAAACACGTTAACTGGTCTGTTGGTAACTCTACACAAGGTAATCTACTCGACCCCGGTAATACACCCGAAAAAAATCTAAACTTTTTGCTCTTTTGTGGTGCGGTTGTTCGTGGCGTGCACCTTTTTGGCCCTCTTTTGCGTGCTGTTATCGCCTCTGCAGCCAATGATCATCGACTTGGCGCCAATGAAGCCCCTCCCGCTATTTTGTCGGTGTATTTAGGTGATCAGCTAGAAAAACTATTTGAAGATATTAAAACGGGAAAAATGGATGCCACTAAAGGTGGTGGCGAAATGGACCTTGGCTTATCACAAATTTTAGGCTTTACCCGCGACCCTGGCGATCGCAACCGAACCTCACCCTTTGCTTTCACCGGAAATCGTTTTGAATTTCGTGCCGTAGGTTCATCGCAATCTGTTTCTGGACCCTTGATTGTCATGAATACCATGCTGGCTGATTCATTAGATTGGATCGCAGAAAAACTAGAGTCAGCGCTTAGCAGTGGCTTAGATCAAACCGCCGCTGTTATTGCCGTTCTAAAAGAGCTAATGGAGCTCCACGGTAATGTGGTCTTCGGTGGCGATGGCTACTCAGAAAAGTGGCATAAAATGGCAGTTGAGGAGCGCGGCTTAAAAAATATTCCAACCACTGCCGATGCACTACCCGCTTTACTTGAAGATTCTGTGAAAGCATTATTTGCAAGCACGGGAGTATTAACACCGGTTGAATTAGAAAGTCGTTACGAAGTCTATTCGGAACAATATGTACTGGCGATTGATGTCGAAGCAAAATTAGTCATCGATATGGCAACCACCTCTATCTATCCAGCTGCGATGAGCTACCTCTCAGGATTAACCGACACCATTGCTGGCGCGAAAGAAATTGGCATTACAATAGACAGCACGACTGCAGCTAGTGTGGCTAGTAATGCAGATGCCATGATGGCAAGCATCTCAAAACTCAGCGACGCAATTACCGTGCATGATTTCTCTTCAACAGAAGAACACATGCAGTATTGCGCAGGCACAATTTGCGGCTTAATGGATGAAACTCGTGGCTATGCTGATTTACTCGAGACAATAGTGGCCGACGAACTGTGGCCCCTACCTAAATACTCAGAAATGTTATTTATTAAATAACGCCTCTGTTAATACTGAGATATTTTGGTTCTTATTGAAAGTTTGGCCGCATTTATGCGGCCTTTTTAATGCGCCCATATTGCCTGATGATGATTAACTTACAGCTAAGAAAGCCTACGAGGTTCCCTGCCCCCTATATCACAAGCCAAAACTCACCCAAAGGGCGCGCTCTTATTGTCTACTGAAAAACATTTTACTCTCTTGCTTAACCATCAATACACATCAACCATCACAGTTAATTTAAGCCCTAAAATAAAAAAGGCCAAATAAGTGTTAACTTATCTGGCCTTTTTGACCCATTCTTTTTCAAGTTGGGGCTCTTCGTATCAAAAGGGTTTAAACATTATTTTTTTGTGCGTTTACGCTCATTCTCTGTTAAGAACTTTTTACGAAGACGAATAGATACTGGCGTTACTTCTACCAACTCATCGTCTTCAATAAACTCTAGCGCTTGCTCGAGTGTATGTTTGATTGGCGGAGATAATGTTAGCGCTTCATCGGTACCAGAGGCACGAACGTTGGTTAACTGCTTACCTTTTACAGGGTTCACTGCAAGGTCATTATCGCGCGCATGAATACCGATAACCTGGCCTTCATAAACATCGATAGCATGACCTAAAAATAGACGGCCGCGACTTTGTAAATTAAACAAAGAATAGGCAGCTGTTTTACCCTTAAGCATACTCACAAGCACACCATTTTG
>CAXMPB010000267.1:0-2380 GCA_964195035.1 Cellvibrionaceae bacterium
AGGGCTTGAATAGATTTCAAAAGCATCAATTGCTTGCGGGCCCTTTGAACCTTATTACTAATAAAGCGTGCAGCAATAGCAGGCTGGCCTTTTTTAAAATAAAAATTTAGTCTAACGCGACTAATTTATGAAAATACAACGCCAAAATATAAGGCTAATGCCTCTTTAAATAGATGAGGTTTTTCTCCGTTAAACGAAACTTATAATCGTGTTTATGCGCTCTCGGGTAATCAATTCATCGCTTGCGCGCTAAAAATTACCATCGACGCTAACGCTAGGCACAACATCAACCGCAACAAAAAAATCTCTGGTATTGTTAAGATATCTTGCCGAAAGTAGGTCAGAAAACTCGCTAAGCTCGATAGGAGTGTTCATAGGTCACCATAAATCGAATGAGTTCTGTTGCTTATTTGTTGTTAAATATCGACTCACTACTAAAAACTACTGAAAAGCGGACAGTGGTAATTGTGATGGGTGTTTTATGGGGTTTTTTATAATTAACTTATTTATAGTATATCGGCTCTAACGGATACTAACTAAAAAAGTTCGCTCTACAGCTGTTACAAAATGAACGCATAATTATTTAATGTCATTTTAAGGCGTGAATACAAGTGAAATGTTCAAGTTTTTCGATTTAATAGATGAGAATGATAATAAAAAGTGCGCGTGTTGAGTTAATTGTAGATGACAATAGCTTTCTTTTTAATCTATAGATTGTCGACAATATATACTAACGTCGACTTCTTTTTGATGAATAAGCGCGTAAAGTTGATTGAAGTCAATATATTGTAAACAATTTATGTTTTAATGATTATACTTTATCGTCTTTAGGTGATTGCGAACAATCGTAATAAGCACAATTAGGTAGGTGATTTATGTCAGGTAAATATAGTGAGACTTACGATAAGTCAATCAGCGATCCCGAAACATTTTGGGGCGATGCAGCCAAAAATATCCAGTGGACTAAGCCTTTTGACAAAGTATTAGATGACTCGCGGGCACCTTTTTATCGCTGGTTTCGTGGGGGCGAATTAAATACTTGTTATAACGCTGTCGATTATCATTGCGAGACGGGCCGAGGCGAGCAATTAGCAATCATCTACGACAGCCCCATTACCCATACTAAAAAGACCTTTACCTATAATGAATTAAAACATGCTGTCTCTCATTTAGCCGGCGCACTTAAAGAGCAATGTGTCCTCAAAGGTGATCGCGTTATTATTTATATGCCAATGGTGGCAGAAGCTGTGATCGGCATGTTGGCCTGCGCGCGCATTGGTGCAGTGCATTCAGTGGTGTTTGGTGGTTTTGCAGCTAAAGAGTTAGCGAGTCGAATTGATGACGCAGCCCCTAAAGTTATCCTGTCGGCATCTTGTGGTTTTGAGCCAGGTCAAACGATTGCCTACAAGCCCTTGCTCGATGAAGCAATAGAGCTTGCCGTCGAAAAACCACAGGCAACCATCATACTTCAGCGCGAGCAATTACCGGCCGAGTTGATTGTGGGAAGGGATGTCGATTGGTGCGAGGCCGTCGGTAAAGCCGAGCCTGCTGCATGCGTCAGTGTTGCGGCGACCGATCCTCTTTATATTTTATATACCTCAGGTACTACGGGCCAGCCCAAGGGCATTGTTCGAGATAATGGCGGTCATGCGGTAGCCATAAAATGGACGATGAAAAACATCTACAACATAGAGCCGGGAAAAGTGTACTGGACCGCATCAGATGTTGGTTGGGTGGTAGGTCATAGTTATATTTGTTACGGACCTTTGTTAAATGGTAATACAACGGTTATCTATGAAGGTAAGCCTGTAGGTACACCAGACCCTGGTAGCTTTTGGCGTGTTATCGAAGAATATAATGTCGAAGTATTTTTTACGGCCCCAACGGCGTTTAGAGCGATTCGGAAAGAAGATCCAGAAGGCGAGTACATCAAAAAATATGATCTTTCATCGCTAAAAGCCCTCTTTTTTGCCGGCGAACGTTGTGACTCGAATACTCTCACGTGGGCAGGCGACCAGCTAGGGGTGCCTGTTATTGATCACTGGTGGCAAACGGAGACGAGCTGGGCAATTGCGGCTAATTGCTTGGGAATAGAATCTTTGCCAATTAAAGCAGGTTCGCCCACAAAGGCAGCTCCTGGCTATGATGTACGGGTGCTCGATGAGGCGGGTAATGAGGTTACTTCGGGAGATATCGGTTCGATTGCCATCAAATTACCCTTGCCGCCAAGTACGCTAGTCACTTTATGGAATGCAGAAAATCGCTACCAGAGTGCTTATCTTGATCGTTACCCGGGTTTCTACCTAACGGGTGATGCTGGTATGAAAGATGGGGATGATTATCTTTGGATTATGAGCCGTATTGATGATGTGATTAACAT
>CAXMPB010000268.1:0-13850 GCA_964195035.1 Cellvibrionaceae bacterium
CACCCTGACCGATAAGACCCGGGATAAATAAGCCACGCACATTTAAAAATACGGCCTGGCCGATACTCAAACTTTCGCGCGCACCCGGCAAGGTTGCTAATACTGCTGAGTACCAAAAAAGGATTTGTAACAATAAGGGGATATTGCGAAATGTTTCAACATAGACGATTGATAACTTTTTAATCAGCCAGTTTTTTGAAAAGTACATAACGCCAATTAGGAAACCCAGCATGGTCGCAAAAATAATCCCTAAGAACGATACTAGCAGCGTATTAAGGAAACCTACTATAAAAACGCGCAGATAAGTATCAGTGGATTCAAAGGGAATCAATGTCATCAATACATCATAACCGGCCGCATTGCTTAAGAAGCCAAAGCCACTTTTAACACCAGTTGCCTGCAGGTTGGCTAAGGTGTTGCTGACGATTGCATAAAAGAAATAACCTAAGCCAAAAATTAATAAGGCTTGATAAATCATTGCTCGATATTTCGGATTATTATAAAAAGCATGTGCACCCGTGTCGGTTGGGCGCGAGGCTGCTTTAAGTTGTTCTGTTGTTTTTTGTTTAAACATAGAGCTTGCTACTACAATGGTTTGAGTTAAAAACTCAGAGATAAATATAAAGAAAAACTCAATACTCAATTAGAAAGGGACACTTTCGTGTCCCTTTCATTATTTACTTTTCAATTAACGCATTGCCGGCGAGTATAATATTCCGCCATCACTCCATAGTGCGTTTAAGCCACGTGATATTTTCAGTGGCGAATCTGCACCAACATTACGCTCGAAAGACTCTGAGTAGTTACCAACTTGCTTAACCACTTGATATGCCCAGTCTGCCTTCAAACCAAGGTTTTTACCTAACTCGCCTTCAGAGCCAAGTAAGCGCTTGTTTTGAGGCTTGCCGCCAGCTAGCATTTTATCAACGTTTGCAGAGGTAACACCTTGCTCTTCAGCTTCGATCATTGCATTTACAGACCATTTAACAATGTTAAACCACTGATCATCACCTTGACGAACAACTGGCCCTAATGGCTCTTTAGAAATAACTTCTGGAAGAACAACAGCGCTTGATGGATCTTTTAAACCGATGCGTAATGCATATAGCTGAGATTGGTCAGAGGTTAAGAAGTCACAACGGCCAGATTCAAAACCCGCACGCGTTTGATCAGACGAATCAAAAGTCACTGCTTTATAGCTTATATTTTGTACGCGGAAGTAATCAGCGATTGCAAGCTCAGTTGAAGTACCTGCCTGAATACATGCATTTGCACCGTCTAACTCTGTAGCCGATTTAACGCCTAGTTTTTTGCTAACCATGAAGCCTGTGCCATCATAATAGATGACGCCTGCAAAGTTTAAGCCTAAAGATGTATCACGGGTATGAGTCCATGTTGTGTTACGAGATAACACATCGATCTCGCCTGACTGAAGTGCTGTAAAGCGCTCTTTAGCGGTTAATGGCTTGAACTGAACTTTAGTAGCATCGCCTAAAACAGATGCTGCAACTGCGCGACAAACGTCAACATCTAGACCGCTCCAGTTACCTTTTTCATCTTTCTGAGAAAAACCCGCAAGACCAGTACTCACGCCACAAGATACTGCACCGCGTTTTTGCACGTCTTCTAAGGTTCCTGCTTGAACACCTAAGGCTAGGCCAACTGTTAAACCGCCAGCTATGATGGATGAAATTTTAATCATTGGTTTCTCCGAGTTTATTTATAGTGTTTCTTACATTGGATATACAATAGTTAATATTATTTACTACTAACTTTACATCTTAAATTTATTAAAGATACCGTGTGGCTCTTAAAAAATTAAATCAATTAAAGTCTCATTATCTATTAACTACCTGCTTACTTCAATTTCATCCCTACTAATGAAGCTACTTCCCTACTTACTACGGCTACTAATTAGATTTATTTTTTTTATCATTTAGTGCAACAGCAGTGCACATATATAGTTGACCACGACCAATCATAATCCGATTAATCTGTGATGAACAGCAAATTAATATTACAAATAAGCATTATAGATATATATTTTATTCTAAAATTCACTTGAATACTAAAAGTAGTGCTTTTTCAATATAGTTATTCTTTTAGCTATACCCTTACACAAAATGGCTTTTTTAATACTAAAAGTATTATTTATTGGCTATTTAGCAACAATTTGATGCATTTAAATCTCTTGTAATTCACTGATGTATTTCAAGCAACTTATCAAATACCGCCACATAATAAAAGTTATGTGTCATAAACTTAAAAAATAACCTTCAAAATAAATTATTTCATCACTCTGAAAAGCCAAAATAGATTACGACCATGCCTTAATCAAGCCAATAGTACTGGTAATAAGTAATGCGCTGCCAAGTATTCGGTAGAATTTGACGCTATCGGCGGTCAATAAATATTGATGTATACGAGAACCAACGACATGTCCTAATGCTGCACAGGGCAACAGCCACAAATGATGACTGAGCTGCAGGTCGATTTCTGCGATGACGAATGAGCCCATTTTTATACAAACCAATACAAACCATAGAGCAAATAAAGTATCCCTCAATTGATAGCGACTCACATACTTAGAAAATACCGCAACAATTAATGGGGCACCAATTAAGGAGGCTCCACTTATATAACCACCAACAATTAAAAACAATAAATCGACAAGCTTGTGCTTACTTTCAATATGATAATTAAGTACATACGTCATTGAATACACGCCAATAATAGAAAAAATAATGGTATTGATGATTTGCGTAGGCAGTGTGATTAGGCCAAATACCCCAATACATTTGGGAATCACCATAATTAATAGTGCTTTACCTAAAAATGACCATGCAACCGTTGGCTCAGCAAACCCTTTTTTTGCTGAGCCATGGTTCTTAATAACAGTAAGAGAAGAAAACACTAATAGATGGGCAGCCATAATAGGCAAATAAATCTGCGGGCGATCGTCGACAATTAATAAAAATGGTAAGGCAAGTGCAACACCACCAAAACCTAATGCAGAGCGTACAACACTGCTCCACATAAAGATAAGTGCAATCAATACATATTGATAAAAAACCAGTGATTCCAAAGAGCAGCTCCTAAAGTGCGCGAGGTTTTAAAAGAATTAAGCTAGACACGTCCTACTCGATACTAATATTACGCAGCCTAGCTCTATCGGCTAACTCTTCTCGCCACTTTACCAGATGCTCTTTTATGGCCTTGGGCTTAAAAATTAAAGGAATAGAATGCTCTAGGTTCTCTTTTGCTTCACGGCCACGCACAATAAATCTTGCGCGATCAAAGGCTTCAATAAAAGTCGCCGAGTTCGGCAGAGCATCTTTGAAGAAAGCTTCGCCAAAATAAGTCATCTCTGTGCCATCGGTGCAATTAAATGATGTTTTATCGGCAGAGGAGGCAACAACAACTAAAGTGCTATCGTCTTTTATTTTTTCAAGATAAGCGCCGGCATAACACGATGAGATAACAATCACTTTATGCTTAACAGGTAGACCTCGAACAATTTCGCCCATGCGCTTAGCGCTCAACCCCATGATATTCAAACCGTCTTGCGCTAAGGTGAAATTGAAATCTTTAGAACTATTACTTGCAAAATAAATAAACAATATATCGTTATCAGCATCCATTTTGGCAGACACACCCTGTAATGTTTTTTCTATACTCGTGGGCGTTGCTAAAGGAACTTCTTTGTAAGTGACGTTACTATTGATTAATGCTGCAGATTTATTTTTAGTCTCATAACTTTCATCAAAAATAGTTTTTATCGTGTCAACATCGCGCCGAAAAACACCTTGTGAACCATCGCCAGCAATACCAACAAAGTACATCTCTATTGCACTTGGGTCTCCGATATCTATTGCATCGAGCATTTGCTCTAGACGCGAGCTTTGATTATAAAGCACGTCTTCGACCACCACCCGGCTATCATACTGCGCTAAATTATTATCGGCACTAATCAATTTATCATTAGACCAAACACCTTCTATTTTTTTTATGCCGTCGAGTGCTTTTGCATAAATCAAAACACCAGGGCCATGCTTAACACCAAACTGAAACCCACCTTCATAGCGATTTCCACCTTCAAGTAAAGCGCCAAGGCCATGATAATCTCCGCCAACAAACTCACCTTCATAACTCACATATTCACCGAGAGTTTTACGACCAACGCCCTCGAATTGGCCTTGAGAAAAATCTCCTATATAAATAATTTTTTTATGCTGATAACGGCCCTTACCGCTAAACAACCAATTTTTAAAGCCTCCAGTATAAATTACATCGCCATCGCGATAGTCACCTTGACCGGTTAATTCACCATCTACAAATTGTCCCTGATAAACCTTACCTTCAGTAAAAGTAGACAAACCTTCACCGTTAGGCAATCCATTTGCAAATTGCCCTTCATAAGTATCGCCATTACTGTGGGCTAATTTGCCCTCACCGTGAAATAAATTATCTTTAAACTCACCGGTATATTGTTTCTTTTCAAATAGAAGCATGCCCGCGCCATTAGCCTCACCAAAATCAACATCACCTTCATATTCACGGCCGTCGTTATAAGCAATAGTGCCTTTACCACGAGCAACACCTTTGACAAACTCACCGGTGTAGATACTGCTGGCTATTTCATAACGTCCCGGCCCATGAAACAAGCCTTGTTTAAAGTAACCTTCATAGCTATTTCCATTGGGCCAGACAATCCTACCCTTACCATTTAACTCGCCCTTTAATAGCTCGCCGTCATACTCGCCACCATCGGGTAAAAACGAGACAGGAATAGCAACGGTACCTGTAAAATACTGTTTATTTTCGATAACAACAGCACCAACAATAAAACCTACCAATAAAATAAAAATAAATTTAAACACAATTTTATCTCTTTATTATTTTTTCATTTTTATATTAATCAACACGTGCTGATTCGCTCACTACTGGCGCCAATATCTCTTGGCAGTCGCGGCAACGATATTGTTGAACACCTTGTCCAATTTTACGGTGTCGATAAATCGTCAATTCTACTTGTCGACAAGCACACTGATAATCGTAACGCTTAATCTTTCGCACTGGAATACCATCAAGACTATATCGACCTCTAACCGTTGGCTCTGCGCCGAAGTCTCGCATGATTGTTTTCCACTCATTACCATGCGGCTTAATATTTTGTATATTATGTAAACAGTCGCTAACGTAATGTGCAACCTCATGAGGGATAGTATTATCGTAGCTGTCTTTTGGATACTTAGCGAACAACCAAGGGTTAAAACGGATTTGTCTCTTTATACTACTCATCGAATCAGAGCTATTAAAAGTCTTCAAAAACCCCAATCCAGCTCGTCTACTCGGGCGATAACAGCGATACATTCCTGCCGCCTTACCGCGCAAATTAAATACGACATCAACAGATGGAATTTTTTGCTGATAAAGATTTGATGCAAGTTCAATATAGTACTGAACTTGCTCAACAGCCTCTAACTGACTCGCTGCATCAATCGGTTCGATCATTGTCATCTTTTATATATACCCTGTCTAAACAAGTACCTAGTCGCTATTAAGAGCTTAACATAACAACACAAAGGCCTACTTAAAGCCCATTAAACAATAGCTGTCGATACGCAGCAATAGAATTCTCATCGTCTTAAATGCTTTTTTTAGTCGGCAGGGATAATAATGAAATAGATAGAAAAAGTTTAATAAATGGCTGTATTTACATATAGTAATACTTTGGCAAGCGCCCTTTATCGGTAAACACAATACCTTCGGCCTCTAACAAGCGTCGCTGCTTGGCGGCATTCGAAAAATCAGCTAATTTACCCTGTACACTCACTACCCGATGCCAAGGCAATTGAGAATCCTTTGGTAGCTCACGCAACCAACGACAAGTTTGACGAGCATTACCTAAACTTGCCAGTTCTGCCAAGCGCCCATAACTACAAACTTGCCCCTTTGGCAATTGCGCAAGCACCACGCAAAATCGCTCAAAAGGTGACGATACATTATCCATAGTTATAAGCTCTCATAAATAGTTATTTTTGTTTTTAATAGGACAGTTACTAACCTTTTGTGTAACAGTTAGCGCCATAGCTTCTTTTTTATTAATCACACTTGAACCAGGCGCGGTCTTGCTAGGCTGTTGATTTTTAAAATGCCGCTTTTTAAAAAACACAGAAGCACGATCGGCTAACAGTATAAATACAATAAGTGCATAAACAATTGGCCAAAAGATATCTGCTTTGACTAACCACCAGTAATGAACAACACCTAAAACACCAATGACATAGACAAGTTTATGCAACATAAACCAGCGCTTACCTAATTTTTTTTGCAAACGTTTAAATGAAGTAATGGCTAGAGGCACTAGCAGCACGAAGCCGGTGAAACCTACTGCTATATAAGGTCTTTCGATTACATCTTCTATAATTGACGATACATTAAAAAAATGATCAAATAAAATGAAACCAAAAAAATGTACGAAAATATAAAAAAAACTCCAAAGCCCTAAAAAGCGTCGAAACTTTAATAGATCATTCCATTTTAAATGACGCCTTAGGGGCGTAATAAGCAAGCTTAATAATAAAAAATGAAGGCCCCATTCACCTGTTGTATGCGACAACTCTTCAACGGGGTTTACCCATAAGGTGCAACAAAAAAGCGCCGTTACAAAGTAGCCAATGTGCAACAAGCAGCCAATACTAATCAATAGCTTGATAGCCGCTATCACTTTTACTTTATGTGTTTTATAAAAACTAAGCTGTAAAGACTGGGGAGAACTCACACTCACACTCACACTTGATTATTACTAAGGCTTGCTCATTCAAAATGTGGCCGAAAAGACCTAAGCTATAGACTAGGCAACATTACAAACAAGAATTAAGGGTCAATGATTAATGGTTTTTGCGTAGATCCATACCTGTATACAAAGAGGCCACCTGCTCTTCGTAGCCATTAAACTTTAAAGTTGGCTGCTTAAACAATTTGCCAATAACACGCTCACGCTTTTGACTCCAACGAGGATGATTAACTTCTGGATTTACATTCGAGTAAAAACCGTATTCCCGAGGGCCGGAAAGATTCCAGCTGGTTTCTGGCTGGGTTTCAGTAAAACGTATTTTAACGATCGATTTAATGCTTTTAAACCCATACTTCCAAGGCACCACTAAACGTAATGGCGCACCATTTTGATTAGGCAAAGGCTTACCATAAATACCTGTTGCCACAAATGCCAGTGGATGCATGGCTTCATCCATACGCAAGCCTTCGCGATATGGCCAATCTAAAACATTTCGACGCTGGCCGGGCAGGGGATTAGCCTCATCATAAATAGTTTCAAAAGCGACATACTTTGCTTTAGAGGTAGGGTTAAAGCGCTTTAACAAAGAGGCCAAAGAGAAACCCGCCCAAGGAATAACCATTGACCATGCCTCTACACAGCGAAAACGATACAGACGCTCTTCAAAATCGTGAGGCTTTAAAATATCTTCGAGTATATAAGTACCCGGCTTTTCACATTCACCTTCAATGGTGACTGACCAGGGATCGGTTACTAAAGCAGCCGCATTCCGAAGCGGATCGCCTTTATCATATCCCAACTCATAAAAATTATTGTAGCTCGTAATATCTTTGTAACTGGAGGGCTCAAGATCGAGATCTATGGTACGTTCCAGTGAAGCGTATTTAGGTTTATCCTGAGCTGCAGACATTGCCAGCTGAGGAAAATAAGCCATGGCAGATAACGACATGCCTGCTTTAATGAACTGCCGACGCTTTAAAAACAAGCTTTCATCGGTGACGTCATTCTCGGTCAAATTGGTATTGAAACGCATTGGATTTTTTTGCAACCTAGACATTTAGCAATCTCGATAATAACTTGTGGAATATTTAGAGAGTTACAACTAACGATAGTTCAATAGATAATCAAACAGATATCCCTTTAGTGGCAACGCCTTAACAACAGCTTTACTACAGGCGCTCTAACAAGGTCTACTATCTACTGTAGATTATTTTACGGGGCTAGACACCCTTCAGACTCAACATGTTTAAAGCTTTTATACCACTATACAAAACTTATAGCGGCTCATAACATCTTAAATTAATCTTGATAATACTGTATGATTCCGAAGATAAGATAAGAATTTTTTTCATCTATTTCAATGATAATACTAATATTTACGCATCGCTATCCTATCAATGGTTTATATAATGCCTAACAAGATGGCACTGAAAACCCCCTATGATTTTATGTAATTAACTATACCTTTAGTTAACAATGGTAATAGACAAGGTTACTAGCCACCATAGAATAGCCGCATACTAAACTCAAACTAATGGCCACAGAATTATGTCAACAAATAACCAAGATCCGCTTTATATTTCTTTTGCAGGCCCTGCATTACTCGAAACACCATTACTTAATAAAGGTAACGCGTTCTCGGTTGAGGAGCGCCGCGACTTTAATTTAGGCGGTTTGTTGCCTGGCATTATTGAAAATATCGATGAACAATTAGACCGCGCCTATCACCAGCTAAATGCGTTTACAACAAATATGGATAAACATATTTATCTGCGCGCGATACAAGATACGAACGAGACACTTTATTACAAGCTTATTACCGAACACCTAGAAGAGATCATGCCACTAATTTACACCCCAACCGTGGGCGAGGCATGCCAACAATTTTCACAAATTTATCGTCGTCACAGAGGTTTATTTATCTCCTATGGTGACAAAGACCAAATCCGTGGAATTTTACGTAACGCAACCAAACAAAAAATCAAAGTCATTGTTGTAACCGATGGCGAACGTATTTTAGGCTTAGGTGACCAAGGTCTTGGCGGCATGGGGATACCTATTGGCAAGCTCTCGCTTTACTCTGCTTGTGGCGGCATTAGCCCTGCATATACGCTACCGATTACTTTAGACGTAGGCACCAACAATCAAGAGCTAATCGACGACCCTATGTATATGGGTGCCAAACACCCACGTATTACAGGTCAAGATTACGATGACTTTGTAGAAGCGTTCATGAGCGCCACTCAAAAGCGTTGGCCTGACGCACTGATTCAATTCGAAGACTTTGCCGGCCACAACGCTAATCGCCTGCTTGATCGCTATCGCGATAAAGCCTGTTGCTTTAACGACGACATTCAAGGTACGGCAGCTGTTACCGTGGGTACATTACTTGCTGCAAGCAAATCTAAAGGCGAGACCTTAAAAGACCAAATCATTACCTTTTGTGGTGCGGGTTCGGCAGGTTGCGGTATTGCCGAGCAAATCGTAGCGCAAATGGTCTCGGAAGGCTTGAGCGATATGCAAGCACGCAAACGTATTTTTATGATCAATAGTCGCGGCTTAGTTATTGGCAGCATGAGTGGACTCAAAGATTTTCAACTACGCTTATGTCAATCTGATGAGCGCCTAAGCGAATGGGGTGTTAGTGGCGATACCGCCACCTTACTAGAAACCGTAAGGCATTCTAAATCGACAGTCATTATTGGTGTATCAACAGTATCCGGCTTGTTTACCCAAGAAATTATCGAGCAAATGCAAGATAACACGGCAAAACCAGTTATTTTACCATTATCGAACCCAACGTCTAAAGTCGAAGCCCTTCCAGAAGATATTTTAAAGTGGACTAATGGAAGCGCAATTGTTGCAACCGGCAGCCCCTTTGACCCCATTGAACTAAATGGTAAAACGTATCTAATATCGCAGTGTAATAATAGTTATATATTCCCAGGTATTGGGCTAGGTGTTGTTGCCAGCAAGGCCAGTCGTGTGACCGACAAAATGTTAATGGCCTCTAGTTATGCGCTTGCTGAATACTCGGCAACTTATAACAAAAGTGCCGATGATTTACTGCCCGATTTAAATGATATTCGTAATGTGAGTAAATTTATTGCTAAGTTTGTCTACCGACAGGCAATCGAAGACGGCTTAACACCCGAGGTTAGCGACGAGGTGATCGAGGCGGCTATCAATGAAAATTTTTGGGAGCCTAACTATCGCCCCTATATGAGAACAGCCCTTTAAAGGCAGCCTGCAAGCCTTAAGCTTTTTAATTTAAAAAGCTTAAGGCTTATCTTTTAATACCTTTATAAATAGCAGTAAACCTTAAGCCAACAAACTATAGCTAACAAACTATAGCTAACAAACTATTAATCAAAATATTGTTAGCATTTACTTACCGTTCACTTACTATTGATCATTACCTGCTTTCTGATTAACTTATCACTAGCTCTGCTACTCACTTGATTATTAATTTTTAGTATCCTCTATGCCTCTAGCATCTTCATTTAGTCAAAGTTACCAACACCGATTTGGTGGACTTATTCGTTTATATGGCACACAAGCGTGCTACAAATTACTGCATAGCCATGTACTTATCATTGGTATTGGTGGTGTGGGCTCATGGATTGCAGAGGCATTAGTGCGCTCGGGTGTGGGTACAATTACACTAATGGATTTAGACGACATTTGCGTCACTAATTCTAACCGACAAATTCATACTACTTGCCAGACTATAGGCCAACCAAAAACAACCACGATGGCTAAACGCTTAAAAGACATTAATCCTGAAGTAATTGTCCATTGCATTGATGACTTTATCGATAAATGTAATATTTCCAAATATATTCACTCGGATTACTCTCTCGTTTTAGATGCTATAGATAATGCTATCGATAAAACAGAAATTATTGCTCACTGCAAAAAAAATCAACACCCAGTTATTACCATCGGCTCCTCTGGCGGAAAAAAAGACCCTTCAAAAATTGCTTCTGCTGATTTGGCAAAAACCACTTGCGACCCAATGTTTTTAAAAATAAGAAACAACCTTCGCCGCAAGCATGGATTTAGTCGCGACACGCAACAATTATTTAATATTGAAGCAATATATTCAACTGAGCCAATGGTATACCCAGATAACAAAGGCGAAACGTCTAGCAGTAAAGAATTTATACAGGCCGGAGAAAAGCTAGATTGCGGCAGCGGCTATGGCGCCAGCACAATGATCACTGCAAGCTTTGGGCTACTGGCCGCTTCAAGAGCGATTGAGACATTAATTAGACTCAAATAATCAACTAAAAAAATAAACACAACATGCCTACAAAAACTCACGTATGAACTTTGGATGCTTTATTTAAAATAAGCTTATGTGTATTTTTTTGGCGAATTTTGATTACGCTTAATGATTTTAACGAGCTACTGATACTCACTAGAAAAAATGTAGCATTATGTATTTATTTTTATAGCAGACATTTTTTTCAATGCGTGTTGTTGCCTAGCAAGCTAGAAACTAATCCAGAATCTATTATTATTATTTTTCATGTTGTTGCGGCAATAATGGAATTATTTATCTGTATCTGGACACGCTCGAATCAAGTACAAGATGGCAACTATGGCTAACTACCAAATTAAGTTCTTGGTATTAATTGATGTAGCTGAGTTTTTTCTTGGTTTACTCTATTAATAAAACCAAGCTGCATAGAGGCGCTATCAGCTAATAGTTAATGTCAGAGAATGCGCGTCGCCCGGCCCTAGGCTGACAATGTCATCTAGTGCATTAGCGGTCTCTATACAAACCATAGACTGATACTCATCGTCGGCGAACTGCGAAAGCTGTTGGGATTTTTCGATCCAAGGGTTCCAAATAACCGTGCTTTCACTCCCCGTGCTTTCAATCGCTATTATGCGATTTCGATCACTCAAAGTAATCGCTTCAGGCGAGCACTTATAAATTCGATCAACTTCTTTATTGAAGGCAATATCATCGACTTGTTTTTTTTCTTTCCACTGATCTAACGCATCAACATATTCAGTTTTAGCGAAGCCGCTAACAATCACATTATTAATATGATCGACTGAAAAATAGCTATGCAAAGCGGCACTATAAGAAAAATTTTGGCTATCTTGATTGATCACAGTAAAGGTCGCCGTTAATTTTTCGCCTATTTCAATTCTATAACGTAACTGCGTTAAAAATGGCCACAAAGCTTTATATTCGCTATGTTTGACCTCATCTACACGCTGAGCATTTAGATGCAGACTAAATTCAACTACTGTTAAATCATGCTTTGGGGTTTCAATAGAATCAAGCTGCCAATTCATAGCGCGAATAATGCCGTGGGCCGGCATCACATCGATAGTTGATTTTTGATACTGAGAGGTAATTATCTCGCTATTTTTTTTCAACTGACCAAACCATGGCCAGCAAATAGGAATTCCACCTCGCAATGACTGCCCCTGCTTATAGCTACACTGCCTACTTAAAAACAAAATAGGGGCTTGATTCTTTCTTTTAAAACGAGAGATTTGCGCACCCTGAAGAAAAACCTCGGCACTAGCGGCAGAGTTAGTAACACCAATAGCCACTAATTCTTTTTGGCATTCAATCGTGACTCCTTGCAAGCGACCAAAGCGCGCATACAAATCTTGAATGGTCTCAGCTATATTCATTCAATTGTTTCTCTTATTTTTAGTGTTAGACTGTTTTATATTTGTTTAAATCCAAAAAATTAATTAATAATCATTTGCCACAATTTATTAACCGTGGTTTTATCCCGCGTACGATTAACAACATACTCAG
Source organism: Cellvibrionaceae bacterium (assembly GCA_964195035.1). Classification (GTDB taxonomy): domain Bacteria; phylum Pseudomonadota; class Gammaproteobacteria; order Pseudomonadales; family Cellvibrionaceae; genus CANLBN01. Next base: position 12,594 of record CAXMPB010000268.1, read on the forward strand.
CATGTTCGTTCATTGTTTTAGAGGCATCCAACTCTATTCCCCAAAGACCTTTAATTTCATTGGGAATCATCGAATAGCGTATATCAATAATACGCTTCGGATTAGTCGGCGATAGCGCAATATAACCGTTTGAAAACCATCTAAATCTTTCGATATCTTTTGCCTGTTGCGAGCTTGAATCTAGCCAAGGAAAGGCTTCTTGAATGTCTAACTTTTTCACATAAGCACCTTCATAGACCTTGTGAGAGAAGCCCACGTTTACAGCATCGACATAGTATTTTTGCTCGGTTGTATACACTATTTTCCAAACCAATAAATTAGCAAAACTTGGCTTGGCTTCAAGCTCAATAGGGTTATGTCCTCGAGATTGCGCCAATGTTAGGCCTATCGATTCGGCGCGCTCACGCTGAACAACACCTATCAGTGAATAAATTATAATCCACGCTAGTGCGAGCCGCGCAACAAGCGTACTTTTTTTAATGACAGCCGCAATAATTAAGAACAGCAATGGTAGCGTAAGCAGAGGATCTATAATCGATATCGTATTCCAAGCAAAACGAGCATTACTAAATGGCCAAAGTAATTGCGTACCATAGGTTGTACACGTATCTAATAGCCCGTGTGTTGCATAACCTAGGCCACAAAACAACCAGGTAGATTTAAAACTAAGGCCTGCACGCCTAGCAAGTGTATAATAAAAAAATACCGCGCAAAGCAGGCCCCCAAAAGGAATAAAAATTAAAGAGTGGGTAAACTGACGATGGTACTCTAACGCCAACAGAGCATCCGTATCAGAGTGAATCAAAACATCTAAATCTGGCGCCATACCCGAGATAAAACCAAGTGCCGTCGCTAATATAAAATGCTGTTTCTTAGCAAACTGTTGCGTTGCAACAGAGCCGAACAGGCCTTGCGTTAATGGATCCACATTTCATCTCGTATAAATCAAAAGCCGAGAGTATAAAACAATATTCACAGAGGCGCTCAGTTTCAATTTTTCAAACATTTAACACTCGTTCAGTAGCGACTGGTTTAATTTCTATGTACGTGTTGATGGCAACGTCGGTGAGAGCAAGCTATGAAGAGATTAAAGTAGAGCTTAGAGCAAAGATTAAAGCCCAAAGCAGTAGCGGCGCTAAAAATTGCACGGTAATGGTGAGACTAACGTGAGTTCAGAGCTGGATATTTCTGTTTTATAGGCAAACACTTCAACACCCGCATTAATTGCTTCTTTTAAAGCATGACTATAAGCCGGAT
>CAXMPB010000269.1:0-3682 GCA_964195035.1 Cellvibrionaceae bacterium
GTTGGTGATGACGGTTTATTAAGTTTACTTCGTGAAAAAGGTTACAGGGTAGAGCAAGTTAGTAAGCCCTAGTTTGTCTATTACTGCTTTCACGTGTGCTGAATAAATCCTCCAGCCCCAATAAGAGCACTTGCTATCGCGTCTTAGCAGCACCTAAAACGCATGATTATGTAAAGAATCCGTCAGCCTGTGCTTTAGCCACTAAACGGACTCGTACTATATATTCCAATTATTTATATTTATTCTATTTAGGAACATAAATGACACGTTCGCAACAGGGTGGTTTGTTGGCAGCATCAGCTTTTATTTTATGGGGTTTATTTCCGCTTTATTTTAAATTAATTAGTCATATCTCGGCTTTAGAGATTTTATCAAATCGTATTATTTGGGCTGCCATTGGCCTATTCTTTTTGTTGTTTATAGTAAAGCGTTGGCACGATGTGTTGGCCATTATCCGCAATCCTAAACAAATAATGTATTTAATGATATCGACGCTACTTATTGTGACTAATTGGGGTGTATATATTTGGTCGGTTAATTCAAATAATATTATTGAGGCAAGCCTGGGCTACTATATAAACCCTTTATTTAATATCCTTTTAGGGTATTTTTTACTCAAAGAAAAATTGCGTAGTTTGCAGTGGTTTGCGGTATGTCTTGCTGCAATAGGTGTCTCTATTCAGCTTATCACCTTTGGAGAAGTGCCTTGGATAGCCTTTACCTTAGCCATTAGCTTTGGGCTTTATGGTTTTGTACATAAAAAAATTAATGTAGGGTCAGTGCCCAGTCTATTTATCGAGACCATTATTTTATTGCCTATTGCTATTATCTTTTTGAGTTTTTTAGCCTCAAAAAATACCGGTCCTGTTCTTTGGTCTTTAAATGACGGGCTGTTATTGATGATTGCAGGGCCAGTTACCATCATCCCCTTACTGTTATTTACGGGCGCTGCAAAGCGTATTAATTATTCGACATTAGGTTTTTTACAATATATATCGCCAAGCCTATTATTTTTATTGGCACTATTTTTATACGATGAGCCATTCTCGTTTTCTAAATTAATAACATTTATATTTATTTGGTTTGCATTATTATTGCTAACAATTGATATGTTAAAAGATCAAAGGCTCAAACGAAAAAATAAAAAGCAACAGGTCTAACTTAAAATGAATAAAAGCGACAGAAAAACGGCTGAATAAAGAGTAAATGAAAATAAATCACTAATAATAGAAGATTAGATAGCTTTAATAATAAGGCTTGTACCTGCAGAGATAGTCATTATCTCAAAAATAATCTTTATCCATTTATTGCCGCTTTTAATAGCCAAGTTGGCTCCGAGGTAGCCGCCAATAAGTGAACCTAATATAAGCGGTAATAACCATGCCCATTTTACTTCGCCTAAGGTCGATAAGGTAATTGCACCCGTCGCGTTCCAAAAAAAGCCAACCAATACCATTGTGGTAGCAACAGCGCGTTTATAGTCGAGGCCAAACCAGTGAATTAACCATACGGTTAAAAACAAACCTGTCCCCGAGGTTAGTGAGCCATTGAGAAAGCCAATTAAAAAAATAACACTACCGCCGATAGCAAAGCCTGCTTTAGTTTTGTTTTTGGACTGATAATCTTGTCCCAATTGTTTTTTAAAAAAAGAATAAAACCCTAAACTGATGGTGAGCATGCCCAGCAATATCATAGCCAGCCGTTCATTAACATGCAAAATTATGCTTGCACCTAAAATGACGCCAGGTATCCCTACGGCAAGCACAAACATTGAAAACATTAACTCTACATTTTTTTCGCGCCAGTAGCGCGCAGTAGAGCCAATGCCTAATGCCACTGTTGCAATTTTATGAGTGGCGAGAGCGACACCAAAGGGCAGCCCCATGAAAATTAAAATTGGTAGCTGGAGTAGGCCCGCACCACCACCCGCAAATGCCGAGAGCGCATTGGCAATAATAGCGATAACAAATAAAAGGATGAATTCGGTAATCATGATGCCTATTAGCTAATGTTTTTATGTGTGTTGATTTGAGACGCGAGTGTGACTAAGTCGAAGAGACTTGTCCAATAACGATAGTCCACTAACAATAGTCTAATAGAGAAAGTTCAATAAAATGCCAAATAGTGATGTTCCATTAGCAATGGTCTAACAACTACCCCTCTGATTAATTATCGGTGTCCGAGTTATTAATATATAAATAATTACATTCAGTTAATCCTGCGTTTATGCTAACCTCGTCATCGGAGTTGGCTAGGCAATCGCCTGATTGTTAACGTTGATAATCACATGTGTTTATCAAGGTGCAGTCGGGAGGAAAGTCCGGGCTCCATAGGGTAGAGTGCCAGGTAACCCCTGGGGGGCGCGAGCCTACGGAAAGTGCAGCAGAGAGCAGACCGCCTGCTTTTTATTTCTTGTAGATAAAGAGTCGGTAAGGGTGAAAGGGTGCGGTAAGAGCGCACCGCGCAACTGGCAACAGCTTGTGGCAAGGTAAACCCCACTCGGAGCAAGACCAAATAGGAATCCATTTACCATTGAGTATGAGGCGCGACCCGCGCTGGATTCGGGTAGGTTGCTAGAGGTGTATGGTGACGTGCATCGCAGATGAATGATTGTCCACGACAGGACCCGGCTTATCGGCCGACTCCAACTTATTTAATGCCCCAGTAAAAAGGGGCTTATCTTAACGCGTCGCTATTTATTGCTGTGGTTTTGATAATACTGCCACAAGAACATCGCTTCCATTAAGGTATTTTCTCCAATTCATTGTTTAGAAAACCCTAAAGCTTACGAAGTTGCGGCTGTTAATGACAAAACAGGCCATTACCCATAGACGTCCAGCAACAAGCAACAAACTCACAATACGCGTTAAATTATTGGCAATAGTCGAGTTTATGATGTGTTCGTGGCTATCAGAGTAGATTAATAAGTTGCTAGCTCAGACCAAAAGCAACCGAGGTTGAAAGCTCACGGCTCTTATTTCAATCTTCACTTTGACGATACTTGAGGGTGGCGCCCACCTAAATGACATTGGGCACTACAATAATTCTGGATAGTGAGCGATGCGTCAGACTAGTGGCGTGGGTTCTTGGTTCAATCGAATGAACAAGAACAAACGCAGTTTTTATATGACAAGAGCAAAATGAATTCACTTCTAAGCCTGTATCGCAACACCGTAAAGACATTAACGCTTACTATCACTCCGCTACAATCACTGCACTACAAGCACTCCACTACAAGCACTCCACTAAAATCATTGCAATTAAATTGTGCGCGCAATTGACCTGCAATAAAAACCAAGCTTATATGTCAATGGTGGGCCATGTTACTGAAGCAGGGTAGCTTGTCGCCTGTAATTTTCGTCACGAGAATATTCAACCGTAAAAAAACCTAGGTCTAGGCACTGCTACAATCAAGCTTTACCTGAAAATTACTCTATTCAATTAGTGTAGGTGTATGCGTCCCGCCACCAGCAAAATTATGCACTATTACGACGAAAATAGTGCCTTAATATATTGGGTAAGAACAAGTTTGAAAATCAAAACGATGACTAGGGGCTTAAAAAAACGAGGCTTGCTTGTCTCTGGTCAACCTCAAAAATAGAGAGATAATCGGCTGAGGTATCTATTGAAGATCTAAATGTGTCGGTAATTCTGCAGAGTTTACGCAGACTCTTCAGAGAGG
>CAXMPB010000270.1:0-6603 GCA_964195035.1 Cellvibrionaceae bacterium
ATATATTGGATTTTGATACTGACATTTCATTCATTCTAGACATGCAGCGTCCAATTGGCGTTTAAACCTAAAAATAGTTGTTGAGCGCTCATAGATATCCATTTCCTTGTGGTATTCATGCGTCTTGCGCATCATCGCGAAAGTCTGCAAAGCTCTTGATGCACCAAGGGCTTTTGTTAACAACATAAGCAAAGTTCGCTCACGATCAATAGGTCGCACCTCGACTTTAAAAGCCCCTATAGCTTCAATGATGAAGCTATAGGGGCATAGGCAGGAGCGAAAAACTTCCGCAATAATAACTCGCTTCGCAGCGCTTATTTGTGGGTGCACATATTTTTAGTACCAACTGCCATTTTTAGGTAAAAGTATTAATCAACATCTTATCATTTAATGAATTTCATATTTAAGTCATTAGCCCAAGATAATGGTCATAAAGCCATCAATAGAGACAAAGCGTCACAATACAATACAAAAATCATAATAAGGACCTATTTAACGTAGAACTATGTCAATGAGTATCGGTATAATCTATACACATTTATTATTCTTACACTGTACAGGAGACTTTTTGTGTTTTCACTTATCACTTTAATCAGCGTGGCCGCGGCGGCTCTAATCCTTGGATGCCTACTTGGTGTTTTACTCACTCGCACACTTTCGCCACAAGAGCAAAAGGCTCGTACATTGGAGTCGAAACTGCAAGATAGCGAAAAGCAATTGACGCAGTACCAGCAAGAAGTCACTCAACACTTTGCACAAACTGCAGACCTCGTTAACTCACTCACTCAAAGTTATAAAGATGTTCACGAACATCTTGCCAGCGATGCTCTTAAATTAGCTAATGTCGATATTAGTCGGCAATTACTTAAGAGCTCCGAATCTAGCGATCTTCTTAGCGAACCCAATATGAACGAGAGTGAATTTCATCCACCTAAAGATTGGGCTCCCAAAACTCCGGGCTCAGAAGGCACTCTGAGTGAGAGCTTTGGACTAAAAGAAAATAGCCAAAAAGATGCAGATACGCCCAAAGCCGCGATCTGATTATTGCTACTAGTGAATAAGTTTAATCGTTATTTTTTACAGCCCATTCTCCTTGGTTTACTTGTGGGCTTAGGCGCAATCTTAGTTATACCTGAGTTGCGCTATGCCTTTGGCCAGCAAGTTTCTCACTTTTTTCAATTAGGCAACTCACAAGTATTATCTTATGCCAATGCGGTAAGTAAAGCAGCTCCAGCTGTTGTCAATATCTCTTCGCGCAAGCAGATTAATGCGCCTCGCAATCCTTTATTCGATGACCCTCTATTTCGTCATTTTTTTAATAGCTCGGATGTTCCTAAACAACGGCGCATGTCTTCTGCGCTAGGCTCTGGCGTTATTATTAATAAAGAAGGCTATCTACTGACTAATTATCATGTCGTCGAGGGTGCCGAAGAGATCTTTGTCACACTTTACGATGGCAGATTACTGCAAGCTACAATAGTTGGCTCAGATGAACCAACAGATTTAGCCGTACTTAAAATTAAAGCCGAGAAAATACAAGCTATCATCTTAGGGGATCCTAACTCTGCTTTTATTGGTGATATAGTTCTGGCCATTGGCAACCCTTTTAATGTGGGACAAACAGTCACTCAAGGTATTATCTCCGCAACAGGTCGACATGGACTAGGTCTTAACGTTTACGAAAACTTCATTCAAACTGATGCTGCGATTAATCCCGGAAATTCTGGCGGTGCGCTTATCGATATTAATGGCAGACTATTAGGCATCAATACAGCCATACTAGACCGCAATAACGATGGCAGCTCAATTGGAATTGGCTTTGCGATTCCTGCCGACATTGCGGTTAATGTCATGAATGACATAATCACCTCGGGCGAGGCCATTAGGGGCTGGCTAGGTATTGAAGCGCGCCCACTAAGCCAGAACATTATTAATAACTTCAGTGCAGGCTCAATCAACGGGGTATTAATTACTATTGCCTATCCCGATGGACCTGCAGATCTGGCCGGAATTAAACCTGGCGACATACTCACTCACATCAATGATAAACCCGTCGGCAATGGTCGCGAAGCTATGAATTTAATTGCGCAAGTGAGACCCAATGACAAGGTACAACTTACCGCCATTCGCGATAATAAAAAGCTGCGGCTCTCGGCTGTTGCCGCTAAAAGACCGAAAGAAATATAAGTATCTTTAAACATACACTTCTCTGAACATGCTCTTTTCTGAAATCAGTATTATTAAAATATTAGTTGCTTTAAACGAACACTTAATTCCAATCAACTTTTTAGATACTTGTGCTAACTTTATATTCATCTTGAATCTAGACCGCAACTTCGATTAGACAGTAATAAAATAACCAAGACCAACAAAAAAGCCCAAGTAATTACTTGGGCTTTTTATTTTTTCAACTAAACTATTATTTTTAAACTGAACAAAGTAATCGCAATATCTTTTATTCTTAAACTACTCTTTAATTCTATATTCCGCCGAGCGCGCATGCGCCTCCAATGATTCTGCTCGCGCCAATACCGATGCAACTTTACCAAGTTTTTTGGCGCCCGCAGGCGAGCAGTGAATAATCGAGCTGCGCTTTTGAAAATCGTAGACACCCAGTGGTGATGAAAATCTTGCAGTACCCGAGGTTGGCAGCACGTGGTTTGGGCCAGCACAATAATCACCTAAAGCCTCAGATGTATAGCGCCCGATAAAAATAGCACCCGCATGTCGAACTTCGTCAAGATAACTCTCTGGGTCAGCAACAGATAATTCTAAATGCTCAGGTGCAATACGGTTAATTAATGTCAGTACATCCTGCCTATCTTTTGCGTGAATTAATGCACCACGATTACTTAGTGATTGCGTAATAATTTTTTCGCGTGACATAGTTGGCAATAATTTTTCAATGCTATTATTAACGGCATCGAGAAAATCACCATCGGTACTAATTAATATTGCCTGCGCTTGCTCGTCGTGTTCAGCTTGAGAGAATAAATCCATAGCCACCCAATCAGCTTCTGTTTTGCCATCACACACCACTAAAATTTCAGAGGGCCCTGCAATCATATCAATAGCAACTTGACCGAAGACTGCGCGCTTTGCTGTTGCCACATAAATATTACCGGGGCCAACAATTTTATCGACTTTTGAAATTGTACTTGTACCGTAAGCGAGAGCAGCCACTGCCTGTGCACCACCCATCGTATAAATTTCATCAACACCTGCAATAGCTGCTGCGGCTAATACCATGTCGCTTAGCTCGTTATCGGGGGCGGGCACCACCATCACAATATGTTCAACCCCTGCAACTTTAGCAGGAATTGCGTTCATCAAAACAGACGATGGATAAGAGGCTTTGCCGCCAGGAACATACAGACCGACACGATCTAAAGGTGTGATTTTCTGCCCGAGCACTGTGCCATCGCTCTCGCTAAATTGCCAAGAGTCTTGGCGCTGATGCTCGTGATAATCTTGAACGCGTTTTGCCGCAACGTTTAGTGCCTCAAGTTGCTCTACTGTAATACTGGCAAGTGCACGTGCTAAGTCGTCAGATGATATTTTTATATCATCGATGCTTTTTAAGTCGCGCCGATCAAAGCGATTCGTATACTCAATAACAGCAGCATCGCCTTTCAAGCGCACATCGCTAATAATGGCAGCCACTGTTTGTGCAACCAAGGGATCAGAGACCGACTCCCAAGCCAATAAATTATTTAAGTCGACGCTAAAATTAGCAGAGACTGAACTAAGACGACGAATAGACATAATAAAAATAACTTAAGGTGAAAGTAAGATACTCAACACTGAGCTTTAAAAGTAATAAAGACGTGAAAAAACTTAAAATACAAACTGTATGTAAAAAAGCTGGCAGAGAAAAGCGTGAAATTAATAGCAAGTAGACTATCCGAGAATAAAAATACCTTTGCTTTTAGCTGCTTTATTTATAGATTAAGAGCTTACAATTCCAGAGCTTACATGTGCAGAAATCGCATCGACTAGCGGCTGCATTAATTCATGCTTCATCTTCATCGATGCCTTATTGGCAATCAAAAGAGAGCTGATATTTGCGATCTCTATTCTTGCCTCTAGGCCGTTCGCTTTAAGCGTATTACCGGTATCAACAATGTCGACAATCTCATCGGCAAGACCAACAATTGGCGCAAGCTCCATTGCTCCATACAGTTTGATAAAGTCTGCTTGTCGACCCTGCTGGGCATAAAAGCGTCGAGCAACATTGACATATTTAGTGGCCACTTTAATACGGCCTTGCTTTACCGGCATACCCTTTAAAGCCGCCGTCATCAGCTTGCAACGTGCAATACCTAAGTCGACTAAAGAGTAAAGCCCATCACCGCCATGCTCCATTAGGGTATCTTTTCCAGAGACGCCTAAATCCGCTGCACCAAATTGCACATAGGTAGGTACGTCACTACCTCTGAGTATCAGCAGGCGAACATTTTCGACACTAGTATCAAAGGCTAATTTGCGGCTTTTACTAATATCTTCGAGAGGCTGAATGCCTGCTGCTGCCAATAAAGGTAATGTTTCTTGTAATATGCGCCCTTTTGTTAGCGCAATGGTTAACTGTGACATTGATTCAACTGTTATCTCTGTGAAGCGCAAACATTATTAAAAACATCAGCACAAATAATTAAAAACTTAAGGCTAAGATGGTATACGTTTAATCTTCGCACCCAGCTGCTGCATCTTTTCTTCGATACATTCATAGCCACGGTCAATATGATAAATACGGTCAACCACGGTATCACCATCGGCGACTAAGCCTGCAATAACAAGACTTGCCGAGGCCCGCAAATCAGTCGCCATCACCGGCGCCGCACTTAGTCGCTCAACGCCTTTAATGATCGCTGTATTACCCTCTAACTTTATGTCCGCGCCCATGCGGTTTAATTCATGTATCTGAATTAAACGGTTCTCAAAAATTGTCTCGATGACAGTACCTACGCCATCGGCCACTGCATTCATTGCCGTAAACTGAGCTTGCATATCTGTAGGAAACGCAGGATATGGAGCGGTTTTTATGCTAACCGCTTTGGGGCGCTGCCCTTTCATATCGAGTTCGATCCAATCTTCACCCGAGGTGATATACGCACCTGCTTCTTCGAGCTTTAATATAACAGCCTTTAAAATATCTGCGCGCGTATCTTTTAGTTTAATCCGCCCTCGCGTTGCAGCAGCAGCGACTAAATAAGTACCTGTTTCAATTCGATCTGGCATTACATCATATTGGCAGCCCTGAAGAGACTCAACGCCTTCAATGGTTAAGGTCGCTGTACCGATGCCTTGTATTTTTGCACCCATTGCACATAAGCAATTAGCAAGATCAACAATTTCTGGTTCGCGCGCTGCGTTTTCAAGTACCGTTGTGCCCTCGGCAAGCACAGCAGCCATCAATAGATTCTCGGTACCGCCAACAGTGACGATATCCATAAGAAAGTTTGCGCCTTTAAGCCTACCGTCACAACGTGCACGAATATAACCTTCATCAACTTCAATAATAGCGCCCATAGCCTCGAGACCACGCAAATGAATATCGACAGGACGACTACCAATGGCACAACCACCAGGGAAAGACACATTGGCTTCACCGAATCGCGCAAGCATCGGCCCTAACACTAAAATAGAGGCCCTCATAGTTTTTACTAGATCGTAGGGGGCCGTATATTCTGTGATCGTACTAGCATCGACTTCGACACGCATCTTTTCATTAAGCGTAACCGACAAGCCCATGCATCTGAGCAGCGTAAGCATGGTAGTGACATCATTTAAATGCGGCAGATTACCGATACACATGGGTGTTTCGGTTAATAAGGTTGCGGCTAAAATAGGCAGTGCTGAATTTTTAGAGCCCGATATGCGAATCTCACCGCTAATAGGACCGCCGCCACCGATAATTAATTTATCCATTGAACTTTATATCCCCGAAATAATTGGTTTGGATCAATATCAGGCCTGCCATTGATCAGGTGTTAGTGTCTTTATATTAACCGCATGAACTTCGCCGCTCGAGATTTTCTCATTAAGCACAGCTAATACTTTTTGCTGTTTTTTAACAGGCGATAAGCCACTAAACACCTCACTCACCACCACTAGACTTAGATGACTACCTTCAGATTCAGCTTCAATATGTGCACCTGGAAAATGTTCTGCCAAAAGTGCCTCGATTGCCGGTATATCCATGATTAACTCTTTCTATGTAAAGCGCGCAAGTGTAATAAAAATCTTAGACAGTTGCACCTTTTTCCTGAAACACTTATTCCTGAAATGCTTTCTTTGAAGCAATAAATATTAATCAGAAGTTTAAAACTGCTCGGCCAGAAGCTCAAAAGCCGTCAAGATCAATTTTAGCAGTTATAAAGCTAAGCGATAAGGTTTTAGAGCTTAGGTTATAGATAAAGAGACACTATCAGGAAATTACCGGTAAACAGTTATAAAAAGCTATATATCAAATAAATTGACTGAAGACCTGACCAGGCTCAGATACACCGAATGGATCTGCTCGACTAATACGAAGATTTAATTCATCGGATAGACGCTGAACGCGGCTATCGGTATTTTCGGCAGTAATGTCTTGCCGGTTAT
>CAXMPB010000271.1:0-3791 GCA_964195035.1 Cellvibrionaceae bacterium
CTGTCAAAATAGCATCCATTTTTATACGATTTACACTAAATATTATGAGGCCTTTGTGCGAATAGAGAATTTGCTCTGAGACAAGGTAGAAGCGCACGCAATAAGTGAGTTTATAGGCTATGCCCCACGAGGGGGAGCAGTATCAAACTAAAAGATGATTAGTGCAAAGGCATCATTAGCCTTCTACTGCATCATTATGTATCCCAACAACATTAGCATTACCTAAATCTAATTCGCGCTGCTTATCTTGTTGTGAGTCACTCCTCGCTTCACGCAATTTATCGAGATACTCTTGCGTCACATCATCTGTCACATAATTGCCATCAAATACCGCACAATCGAATGCAGTGACATTTGGGTTACCCTCTGACGATGCCTCGATTAAATCGTTAAGATCTTGATATATTAACCAATCGGCACCAATTTTTTGCGCGACTTCTTCCTCTGTGCGACCGTGTGCAATTAATTCATTAACCGATGGCATATCAATACCATATACATTGGGGTATTTAACGGCAGGTGCCGCAGATGCGATATACACTTTTTTAGCGCCTGCATCGCGAGCCATTTGAATAATCTGTTCGCTAGTTGTACCACGGACAATCGAGTCATCCACTAACAAAACATTCTTATCTTTAAACTCTAGTGTCACGGGGTTTAATTTTTGGCGCACCGATTTTTTACGCTGTTGTTGTCCGGGCATAATGAAAGTGCGACCAATATAGCGGTTTTTCATTAAGCCTTCGCGAAACTTAACGCCTAAGTTGTAGGCCAATGCTTGCGCCGAGACACGACTACTATCTGGAATAGGGATAACTACATCAATATCGTGATTGGGACGCTCGCGTAAAATTTTCTCGGCAAGTTTTTCACCCTGTCGCAGGCGCGCTTTATAAATCGATATGCCGTCCATAATGGAATCCGGACGCGCAAAATAAACATGCTCAAAAATACAGGGACGGCAAGTCGTGTTTTCAGCACACATTCTTGTATGCAACTCACCCTCTGTGGTGATAAAAATCGCCTCACCAGGTTTTACATCGCGAATCAAATCAAAACCTAACACATCGAGTGCAACACTCTCTGAGGCAATCATAAACTCGGGACCTTGCAATGTATCGCGCTTGCCAAACACCAATGGGCGAATACCATGGGGATCGCGAAAGGCAACTAAACCATAGTTTGCAATCAAGGTGACAACGGCATAGCCGCCTTTTACACGCTGATTAACGTTGGTCACAGCTGTAAAAATATCATCTTTTAAGGCGTGAAGCTTACCTAGTTTTTGTAGCTCTTTTGCAAAAACATTGAGCAAAACCTCGGAGTCCGAATCCGTATTCATATGACGTAAATCATCGCTATAAAGCTCGTCGCGAACTGTATCGGCATTCGTCAAATTACCATTGTGTGCGAGTGCAATGCCATAGGGCGAGTTAACATAAAAAGGTTGAGCCAATGCAGGGCCTGAGCTACCAGCTGTGGGATAGCGCACATGACCAATACCGTAATTACCCGTTAGACTTCGCATATGACGGGTGTGAAAAACATCTTTGACGAGGCCATTGCCTTTTTGTTGTGCAACGCGACCATTATGACAAGTAACGATCCCGGCGGCATCCTGCCCACGATGTTGAAGCATTGTCAGTGCATCATACAATTGAACATTGACATCGCTCTTACTGACAATACCGACCAAACCACACATAAGTGCTAACCTCGATTTTACAATCTATAGAAATAATTTTTTATAATAACTAGTTAATAACGTTTTTAGCTGAGTCATAAAGCGAGTCAGTAATCGTTCGAAATTTATCTTCAAAACTCAAAAAGTGAGGAATCAACTTAGATTCACTCCACCATGTATCTTGGTCAACAGGCACCATTTTAGGCAGATATAAAACAATGACCATGATGATAACAAAGCCGCGAATTAAGCCAAAGAGTACACCTAATAAGCGATCGGTACCGGACAAACCGGTTGCCCTTATAAGTGTAGACAACAAATAGTTAACCGCCCCACCGATGAGCAGTGTTACGACAAATAAACTCGCAAATGCCGCCATCTGCCTAAGCGATACAGCATCAATGTAGACAGCTAACATAGGCGCTAACTTGGGGCTAAACCAAGTGGCGACACCAAAAGCAATCACCCAAATAGCAACCGACAATGCCTCTTTCACAAAACCTCTAACAAGGCTGATCACACAAGAAAGAGTTAAAATGGCAATAATCGCCCAATCTGCCCAATTAAATACTGCCATCAAATCGCCTCAATGAACCTAAAAAACGGCATTCTAACCGACACTCTTATACAAACTCTTAACACACGCTAATTACCCGATAGTGGATTAAAGCGTAATAATTGTGATTTAACTTTATGGATTTTATTAATCTCTTTTTGTCGTGCTACGGCCTGATTTTTATCAATAAGTGGGCCAAGGTAGACTCGGTAAAATTGCCCTTGGTCAGTTTTAACTGACTTAAAATACGCTCGGTCATTACCCTTACTTAAGGTTTTTACAAATTTTTCTGCACTATCTTTAGATTTAAAACTAGCCACTTGCAAAACCCAACCCAAAGGGACGCCTTTAGCATTTAACTTTGCATCAACTTTGGGTGTTTTAGCAACTGTATTAAGACTAGATTCTTTATCCTTAAGGGTAGCGCTTTTTATATTCTTAACTACATTCTCGACGACAACACTATCAGAACTTGGTTGCGGCGGTGCAGGCTGAAATAATTCAGACGCTTTTGGCACAACAATCCCTTTAGGCTTAATCGGTTTATTAATAACAATAGGTTCGATAGAGGGGGATGTTGGTATGTGGCTGCGAGTATCAATGTCGACTCTCTCATTTCTTTGAAAAAACGAGGGTAAAAAAATAACAGCTAAAGCGACGAGTACTGCCGCACCCACTAACCGTTGCTTAAGATGTTCGTCCACGTATGCGCCTACCTACCAATTAATGATTAACTAGCGACTGAATCGCAGCAACCGTATAAAAAGACCCGAAGACAACTATTCTATCATGCTCACAGGCAACAGAGCTCGCTTTATGAAAAGCATTTTCTATTGTTGATTCAATATCATAAGAACATTGATTACGGTTAAACAGTGACGCTAGATCTCGAGCCCGAGCAGCGCGAGGGATATGGGATAAATCGCCTAAATACCAGTGATCGATAACACTGTAGAGTGGCTCCAACATGGCTTTATGGTCTTTATCAGACATCACCGCCATTACCGCTAAGGTCTTACCATTAGAATCAGTGAACTCTTGTGCCAAGCGCCTAGCTAATTGTGTCGCTGCCGCAGGATTATGCGCCACATCATAGATCACGCACTTATTGTCGACTATCGTCTTTTGAAAGCGACCAGGTAGACCGATATTTTTCATTAATGCTATTAAATTTTCTTTAACTGGCATTATTTTGAGCAAATCAAGAACAACTAATGCAGCCGCAACACTCGGCAATGGTAATGATGGCAAAGGTAGATTTTTCACAAGCTCTCGGTATTTAAATTGCCACTGATTAACTTGAGTAGAAGCACTGTCTTTTAGATTATGGTCTAAGTTCTTTTCTTCATTCTTTTCTTCATTCTTTTGTGCCTTAAGCTTTTCAACTTTTACATTAGCCGATCTTTGATTAATAAAAAAATCTCGCTCGATCAATAAACTATTAGCATCTTTAGCGGCTAATTTTAAAGCCGGTGTTAAATTTGTCTCTGCAATAATGAGAGGTCGCCCAGCACGTGCAACACCTAATTTTTCTTGGCTGATAATATTTCT
>CAXMPB010000272.1:0-3505 GCA_964195035.1 Cellvibrionaceae bacterium
GTATAGCAAACATAGTAAAAAGGAAGGTCGAAGTAATCAAGAGTCGTATCAAATAGCTAATAACTTTTTAAGGCTAAGCTACTATTTGATAATATTTTTGTTTAGACTGTTTTTTGTTAACACTACTTTTTTTAAGGCTAGTTTTGTTAGCGTTATTTTGTAAATTGATTGGAATAATTCGTTATGCTTGATTTGAAGATGGTTCGCAGTGAGCCAGAAGTAATTGCCAAGGCATTGGCTAAACGCGGTTTCATATTAGATGTAGATACATTGAATGCTCTTGAGGTTGAGAGAAAAGCCTTACAGATTAAATCAGAGTCATTGCAGCAAGAGCGCAATTCTCGTGCAAAGGGTATTGGTAAAGCAAAAGCTGCCGGTGAAGATATTGCGCCATTGCTCTTGCAAGTTGAAAGCTTAAAAGAGCAATTAGTTACAGCTGAGGTCGGATTAAAGCTTGTACAAGATAAATTAAATACAATTTTAAATGCATTACCTAATATGCCAGTCGATGAAGTGCCCGAGGGCATGACTGAGGATGACAATGTCGAAATTCGAAAATGGGGTGTTCCACGAGTTTTTGATTTTACAGTTAGAGACCATGTTGATTTAGGTGAGCGCTCTAATGAACTTGATTTTGAAGTGGCTACTAAACTGACAGGTTCGCGTTTTGCGGTGATGCGCGGGCAATTAGCGCGAATGAATCGCGCTTTAATTCAACTTATGTTGAATACGCATATTGAAGAGCATGGTTATGAAGAAATTTATGTACCATATTTAGTAAATAAAGAGTCTTTGTTTGGTACCGGTCAATTACCAAAGTTTGAAGATGACTTGTTTAAAACAAATGATGAACGAGAATTATATTTAATTCCTACCGCAGAAGTACCAATGACTAATATTTTGCGTGATGAGTTATTAAAAGATGATGTGTCATTACCCATTAAATTGGTTTGTCATACGCCATGCTTTAGAAGTGAGGCAGGTAGTTATGGCCGCGATACACGTGGAATGATTAGGCAACATCAGTTTGAAAAGGTAGAGCTTGTTAATTTTGTTAAACCAGAAGATTCCGATCAAGCGTTAGAAGATTTAACCGCTTGTGCCGAAAAAATACTACAAAAATTAGAGCTGCCCTATCGAACTGTTATTTTATGTGGTGGCGATATTGGTTTTTCTTCTGCGAAAACCTATGATATTGAAGTATGGGTTCCATCACAGGAAAAATATCGAGAGATTTCATCATGTAGTAGTTTTAGAGACTTTCAGGCACGCCGCATGAAAGCTCGGTTTCGTAATCCAGAGACAGGGAAGCCTGAATTCTTACATACAGTAAATGGTTCCGGTCTTGCTGTTGGCCGGACTTTATTAGCGATCATGGAAAATTACCAGCAAGAAGATGGCACTATTAAGGTGCCTGAAGTATTGCAGGCTTATATGGGTGGCGTCACTGTTATTGGCCATCTATAGCTTCTATATTGATTAAACATTTTGAATGACTTAAAAGGTACTTGTTCGTACCTTTTTTTATGTTAAGTCTACTTTTTTAATGATTTTTATCACTCCTTTATCGTCACAGTAAATTAATCACTATTTTTTATTCACAGCTCAGAGATTTTTATTATGGATTTTACGCCGTTTTTTTTCGATTTAAAAAACCGGACATGTTTGTTTGTGGGTGGTGGTGATATTGCTACTCGTAAAGCTCGACTAATTGCTAAGGCAGGTGCACGATTAGTCGTTGTCTCTCCCTATATCACTGATGAGATGCAGGCACTGGTATCCACAAGCAATGGTGAATGCCATTTTCGTAAGTTTGAAGAAAAAGATTTAGATGTCGGCATGATGGTCATCTGTGCAACTGATAATAGTGATGTTAATCGAAAAGTGTCTGAATTAGCACAAGCGCAAAGGTTGCCTGTAAATGTTGTCGACTCGCCTAGTTTATGTAGCATTATTACACCAGCCATTGTCGATCGTTCGCCCTTGATGATTGCAATTACCAGCGGTGGCGAAGCGCCAGTACTCGCGCGTCAAATTCGTGCAAAGCTTGAGGTTATGTTTCCTTCGAGTTATGGGGCCCTTGCAAAAATTGCCAGCAAATTTAGGGGCATAGTTAAAGAGACATTGACATCGGGCGAGCAGCGTTTGCGTTTTTGGCAGGCGGTTTTTGAAGGCCCCGTTGCTGAAAAAGCGTTTGCAGGAAGATTAGAGGAGGCGGAGGCGGGCATCCAAGCTTTATTAGAGACGTATCAGTCGAGCGAAATTAAGACACTACAAGGCGAGGTCTATTTGGTAGGTGGCGGCCCTGGTGACCCAGATTTATTAACATTTAAAGCGCTGCGTCTTATGCAGCAAGCAGATATAGTTTTATACGATAGGTTGGTCAGCGACGATGTTTTAAATTTAGTGCGACGAGATGCCGAGCGTCTCTATGTGGGTAAACGTCGCGATGATCATGCTGTGCCTCAGCAAAACATTAATCAGTTGCTAGTCGATTATGCAAAGCAAGGCCTGAGAGTATTGCGGTTAAAAGGTGGCGATCCTTTTATTTTTGGTCGTGGTGGTGAAGAAATAGAACTATTGGCTGAAAATAACATTCCTTTTCAGGTCGTACCTGGCATTACAGCTGCTTCTGGTTGCTCTGCCTATTCAGGTATCCCTCTAACACATAGAGATCATGCTCAGTCGGTACGATTTGTAACGGGACATACCAAAGAGGGACGTCTTGATTTAGATTGGACATCCTTTCTTGATACCCGCCAAACCTTAGTGTTTTATATGGGACTTGTTAGTCTTGATGAGATTTGTAAAAAATTAATTGCGCATGGTCGTGATAAAGACACTCCCGCTGCTTTAATTGAAAAAGGCACAACGATTAACCAACGCGTAGTGGTGGGCTCTATAACAACTTTAGCTGATAAAGTTAAACATGCAGCAGTGCGGGCGCCAACCTTGTTGATCATTGGCAGTGTTGTCTCGTTACATAAGGAACTCAATTGGTACTCTACAGATGTGAGCTAAGTAATGTTCAAGTCTGTTATGCATACTCTTATGACACTTTGTTAAAGGCTACTATAAAAGATGCAATATATAGAAGCTTTCTGTAAATATTGGTGTATTGATAATGAATGATGTGATCTTCGGGGTGTGCTGTTTTTTTTAGCCTACGACCTCTACTTTTTATTTTTGTATGAACGATAAGTCATAAATTTAACAAGCCTACTAATACAAAGTTATTAGGTGCTCTTCATTGATATCGATGAGCTTTGGGGTTTAGGTATCTAAACATGTTAACCTATCGTCGTTGTTAGCTATTTAATAGCGAGCTCTCTTATTAAAAAAATAAAAATAGAGAGTTATTAGGCGCAATTATAACAAGATAATAATCAATTATAATAATCGAGGAATAATAATGACTATTAAAGAAGCATTAACAGACCTCCCTATAGAAACGGCAGATTCGGGTTTTTATAGCGGTTTTAGTAAACATGTCACATTACCATCC
>CAXMPB010000273.1:0-6325 GCA_964195035.1 Cellvibrionaceae bacterium
ATTTCATTAAATATTTTCGCAGACCCAGCACTAAGTACAGTTGAACGAGCATCAAAACCAGGCTGACTCAGCGCGGTCTTTGGCGCAGCACTTAAAGAAAACTTTTCGATTAATGTAATCGAATAGCATGTAGAATTTTTATTATTCAATGCCAGCTTTGACATCCATTTAGACAACAATAGAGCCAAACTAACTCCCACCATACCACCACCCACAATCACAACATGTTGATTTTAGGGCTCGCAATTTTTTGAGCTGTTAATTAGTGATTCAGAAATAACCGTCACCGCCGCTGTCTATTTTATAAGGTTATATTGAGTAAAACTGTACTGTTTATTCGAACTAAGCGATTAAAAATACTGCCATTAAAAATATCTAAGCACTCATTAATGACTCGATATCCTCAACACTTTTAGGCGCATCGATCGATAAAATATCGTAGCCCGTTTTGGTGATTAGAACGTCATCTTCTATACGCACACCGATACCGCGCCATTTTTTTGCCACACTTTCATCGTCAGGAGCAATATATATACCTGGCTCAACTGTCATTACCATACCCGGCTCCAACATACGCCAAAGTCCATCGATCTTATAATCACCCACATCGTGTACGTCCATACCTAGCCAATGACCAATCTTGTGCATGTAAAATTGCTTATATTTCTCTTCTTCAATTAAGTTTTCGACATCGCCTTTTAATAAACCTAACTCAACTAAGCCTTCAGTGATTACTTTAACCGATATCTCGTGAGGCTCATTCCAATTGTTACCCGGTTTCACGGCATCTATAGCGGCAGCTTGTGCATCTAATACTAATTGATAAATCGCTTTTTGTTCTTTAGAGAACTTTCCCGACACTGGAAATGTACGCGTAATATCAGAGGCATAATGCTCTAACTCACAACCTGCATCAATAAGGACTAAATCGCCCGATTTCATTTGGCGAGCGTTTTCAACATAATGTAAAATGCAAGCGTTATCGCCACTACCCACAATCGAATTATAAGCGGCTGCACGCGAACCAGATTTCATAAATCCGTGTAAAAGTTCTGCCTCTAACTCATATTCATACATTCCTGGCCTACAAAGTTTCATCGCGACGCAATGAGCCTGCGCTGAAATACTCGCCGCCTGCTTCATGATTTTCACCTCAGATGCGCGCTTAAATAAACGCTGATCATGCAGCAGATGATCGAGATTTAAAAACTCACCCGGAGGTATCGCACCCGAACGGATTTGTGAGCGGATAGAATTGACCCACGCCATCACTTTTTGATCAAACTGTTGATCTCGACCCATCGAATAATAAACCCGCTCGCGGCCTTCAATAAGGCCTGGCAAAATATCATCGATGTCGCTAATAGGGAACGCATCATCTGCCTGAAAATCTTTACAAGCGCCCTCAGGACCCGCCCGATAACCGTCCCAAATTTCACGAGTACGGTCTCGATCACGACAAAACAAAATGAACTCACCGTGCTTGCGACCAGGTATAAGCACAACGACAGATTCCGGTTCGGCAAAGCCACTTAAATAGTAAAAATCACTATCCTGTCGATAGCGATAGTCGGCATCGCGGTTGCGAATTTTTTCACCGGCGGCGGGCACAATAGCGATGCTGTCCGGCTCCATTTGCGTCATTAAATTTTTACGACGACGGGCAAATTCTTTTTTGCTAATAGTAGGGATAGTCTTTGACATATTACTCACAACACAGGGTGCTTATTATTAATTTATGACTCAATACGACCGACTTATTACAATAGATATCACTTTAGATCGCACACTTAACTACTTACAACTCAATCGCTTATATTACTTAGGCTTAGTCATTATATTAATGCACAACTTTAGATGTAGAATTCTTATTTGCCTGACTTTTTACAGACTTTTCCTTATCTTGGATCTCTTGCAAATTATCTTCGTAAAAATTCATCGCAATAATACGTATGTGCTCAATCAATGCCATATAGTCAGATTCCTGTTCATCCTCGTTGCGATCTACCTCGTCATCCACTGTAACTTGCACAATAGATGCTATATCACGCAGAGATTCCGCCTGATCGGTAGAAAACTCCGCGTCAGCGGCAATACCCGCACTGCCAAAACCCGATAGAAAGCCATGGCACCACTGAGATAGCGCCTGAGTACGCTGCTCCATTTCGCTGTCGTCATCGGGCAAATAGGGCTGTAAATCATAATCGCCAGAGCTTAGCTGCGCTTGAGTAATGCTATACATAGCAATAACTGGCTCTTGTATATCCACATTAGGCTCGCCTACAATATCGAGCAACTCCCAAGCCGAGCTAAGCCATTGATCACTCGTTAAAGAGGCTCCTCCACATAATTTCCCACATAACAGACCATGTAACTCTGAGGGGCTATTAAGCGCACCCAATGGAATTAACACATCACAAAAATCATCAAAATTTATCATACGAACAT
The DNA here is from genome assembly GCA_964195035.1 of Cellvibrionaceae bacterium. GTDB lineage: Bacteria > Pseudomonadota > Gammaproteobacteria > Pseudomonadales > Cellvibrionaceae > CANLBN01. The sequence goes on from CAXMPB010000273.1 coordinate 2,449, forward strand.
CAGTCATAAACTACACACATATCTTTTAGTATATTTAAAATAGACGAATAAAGACTATCGTTTACAGCTTGATCGAGCCTGATAAACGGATAGTTTTCTATGATGGTATCATCAGTATTCGCAAGGTTAATTATTAAGTCGTATATTATCATGATATGAAGACGATAGTTTTAACGACAAAAGCCCTATCATGCTCTAAGGTATCATTATCGCTAGCTAAAATAAGGTCCTTATTTAGGTGCATTAAAATAAACATGCTTAAATCTCGCAATTAACAAAACACACATTGACAGCTCAGCCTATCTAAGACGAACCCTTATGAAGTTTATTACACGTTTCATTCCACTATTTATTTCGCTATTAATTTCACTATTACTTATAAGCGGCTGCTCAATGGTGCAACATCAGACCAAATTAGATTGGCCTGCAGACCTACCTCCCATCACACATTATATTTCCTCTTACAATGAAGATCCCAGCAACACGCAACTCATTTCATTGGATGAATATTTGTTATGGATAAAGCGCATATATTTGGGCTGGGAGCTCTATCGCAGAGGCTGGATTGAGCTCTCTAACAATTTAGCTGAAACCATAGTGGACAATACGGATCGAGATCTCGCAGAAGCTAAGTTAGCCTTTATGGGGAAACTTGTATCGACCGAATGGGCAAAGCACAGAAGACTCAGTACAATAAAAACACGACACCTACTTATCTGGGGCAATGCTCTTGATCAATCGCCTGAGAAAAATGAACAATTAGAAATCATCGACAAAGTACTTGCCGATGCAAGCTTGCTAATACAACGACAATTGACGCCTAAAGATATATTAATCGATAGGTATTATCCGCAAGCAGTTTTCCATGATCGCGAAGATCCGTTTCAATAGACAATTCATTCAAGATGTTACACATGAGCATTAACTTCATAAATCCGATCATAATATTGTCATTTTCTTTTTATAGAAGTTTTGATAAAGAAGACTCACATCATTAAAGTGAGAATACCGTGGAAAATGCTTTGCTTAATAACAAAGACATCAATAATAAAGAGCTTAACCATAGCGGGGTTGGCAATAATAGAATTAACGATGCGCGCTTACAATGATTTGTTGGCGACAATGACCTTCAACTTATGAGTAAAAATAACCGAAGTTTTCATGAAAGGCTCGTGGCACATAACGCGACCACGAGTACATATTTATAAAAACAGGCACAACCGGCAGGATTGGACGCCTAAATTACCCTATCAATTAATTCTTAGCTGATGCAAAATCTAAAATTCCATATACCGAGAAAATTGAAACCAAGTTGAAAAACTTACTATTTAAGCTGTTGGCTCGCCAAGTACTCACTATAGGTTCCTTTAAAATTAATCAGCTCTTTATCTTTTATCTCGATAATCTGTGTCGCTAACGACGATACAAACTCGCGATCGTGACTGACAAAAATTAAGGTTCCCGGATAATTTGCTAAGGCTAGGTTAAGTGACTCGATAGACTCCATATCCAAATGGTTTGTTGGCTCATCCATTAACAAAACATTAGTATCCATCATCATAAGCTTACCAAAAAGTAGGCGATTTTTTTCGCCACCCGAGCAGACACTACCTTTCTTTTTATATTCATCTGCCGAGAATAATAAACGACCCAATGTTGCGCGCACAATTTGATCGTCATGATTTGGCTTACGCCACAGGCTCATCCAATCAAATATATTCACATTGCCGACGAACTCTGCCCCTGTGTCTTGTGGGCAATAACCTAAAGTTGCATTTTCAGCCCATTTAATCCGACCCTGGCTTGGCGTTAACTGCCCCATCATACAGCGCAACAATGTAGTTTTACCCGCGCCATTTTCACCAATAACGGCAATGCGCTCACCGGCTTCAATAATAATATCGCTTTTATCAAATAAGGTTTCACCATCAAAACCGTGACCTAAATTTTCAAAGGTGACCGCCTGTCTATGTAATTTTTTATCTTGATTAAAACGGATAAACGGATTCATTCGGCTAGAGGGCTTAACATCATCGAGTTTAATTTTTTCTAGTTTCTTAGCGCGAGAGGTCGCCTGTTTTGCCTTAGAGGCATTCGCCGAAAAACGGCTGACAAACTGTTGTAGGTCGGCAATGATGATGCTTTTTTTACTATTCTCTGAGCGCAGGCGCTCTTGTACCTGAGTGGCGGCAATCATGAAATCATCATAACTGCCTGGGTAGACGCGTAGCTCACCGTAGTCGATATCAGCCATATGCGTACAGACAGAATTTAAAAAATGTCGATCATGCGAGATAATAACCATCGTGCTATCACGCTCATTTAACACCTCTTCTAACCAACGAATGGTATTAATGTCCAAGTTGTTAGTTGGCTCATCAAGCAATAAAATATCGGGATCAGAAAACAGCGCTTGCGCAAGTAACACACGCAATTTACGACCTGGAGCAATCTCGCTCATCAAACCAAAATGTAGCGCCTCTTCAATACCCGCACCTAATAAAATTTCACCCGCACGACTCTCTGCACTATATCCATCCATCTCTGCAAACTGGACTTCTAAATTGGCAACTTTCATGCCGTCTGCCTCACTCATCTCAGGCAGTGAGTAGATACGATCGCGCTCTTGTTTTATTTCCCAGAGTTCACTGTGCCCCATAATTACGGTATCGACAACAGTGTATGTCTCAAAAGCAAACTGATCTTGACTTAATTTACCCAAACGCTCGTTGGGGGTAACTGATACATTGCCAGCCGATGGCGCAAGACTTCCATCGAGTATTTTCATCAATGTGGATTTACCACAGCCGTTAGCACCAATCAGCCCGTAGCGATTGCCATTACCAAATTTAACGGAAATATTCTCAAAAAGAGGTTTTGCACCAAATTGCATGGTGACATTTGCAGCTGAAATCAAAAGAAAGCCCTACAGAAGTGTTAGTAAGCGACACCAAAATGGTACGCGCCAAAAATTGCGCGTACTATAGAGATTTATAGAGGCGAGGTCGAGTGAATTTTAATCGGATCTAATTTGAAAGCCGCGCTAGCTTAGAATAACCAACGCGACACATTAATCAAAAAATATCAGGAGTGCTCACAATTACTAATCACGAGCAGTGCTAGCTAGCAATGCTAAGCTGTTGTTACATATTGTAAAACTTCAACAACCTGCTGTGGCGTTTGCGCCCAGCCCATTGCTGCAGCATCAACTTCTTTTAATGGATGAATAATATCGTCGGCATGCAGTGTTAAATATGGCTTACCTAATGCCGCGCAGAAGCCTGCATCAAATGCTGCATTCCACTGCTTATATTTTTCGCCAAAGCGAATCACCGCCATATCACAATCTTGAATCATAGTCTTAGTGCGAATTGCATTAACCTTAGATGACTGATGATCACGCCAAAAAGGTACATCTTGCGCACTCAATACGTCACCGGCCGCATCGCTCAACTCATGCACCACAACAGGCGAGGTAAACTCAATGGGCAAATTTAGCGCTTTAGCGCCTTCAATAATTTGTTCGCGCCAATCGCTGTGAATCTCTCCGGATAAGTAAATCTGCCATATTTTCATGTATTTCTCCGCTTAAATCGTCTATTTATAGTTTTAGTCTTCATCATTTCAATTATCAGAAAGACTGGATGTTTTATGCTAAATATAATGATAAATATTGGTCGCACGCTTAAACCGTATGTCTAGGCCTTTTATCTAGGCTACTGCTAATTATCGCTTAAATATCATATCAATATGCTCTATGCCGCCATCGTCGTATGGTTTGCCAACCGCCTCAAAACCTAATTTTTTATAAAAATCCGCAAGGTGACATTGCGCAGAGAGCCTGATATTACATAAGGGAAAAAGTGCGGTGCATTTA
>CAXMPB010000274.1:0-4641 GCA_964195035.1 Cellvibrionaceae bacterium
TGATCAAATAGCCTTGAGCTGGGCCATCGCCATCCGATTTTAATATCGGTCGGATAGAATAAATGACAGGCTCACCATGATGATTATAAATACCTTTAACAAATTGATCGTCAGAATCTGCGGTTAGATCGATTGAATTCATATGATCTTTAAGTAACAAAATAGATTGCGACATATATACTGAGGTTAGAATTCTTCCAGCGTCTACTTCTGAGGCATTTGTAACATAACCCAAACAACATCACCCTGTAAGTTCAAAAAATAAACGAGATCAGTTTCTAAGTCTAAAAAGTTATCGTCTAGACTATTGCTGTTTTTATAATTATCATTACCATCTTAAACGAATTAATAACTGTGATCCCAAGAGGAATAGTCGTAGTTTAATCTGTTGATTGAATTAATACTTTCAGATAAAAGTTCATCAAGACGGCCCATGCTTTGTTTGGCTTGCTGGTTTTCAATGCCATAAAAAGCCGGAAATACAATTTTCCCCTAGATATAATAATTTGCGACCAGAAATGTTGAAGCCAGCATTAAAAGCATCAAAGTGATTTTTTGAGAAATAGACATATATGCTTAGCCTTTTTGCAGCCCATTGTATCCAAAAATTTTAACGATCATATACAATGCAACACTAGGACAAAGATAACAATCATTTATATTTTAAAATACAATCTACGATAATTTTAATAATAGAACCTTTGGAAGTTTTTAAGTAGTCAAAAAGTTGATTAAGGTATCGTTAAAGACTATCCGTAATGCAGTGAGAAACTTATTAATTTTCTCGGAACTTAAGCTGAACACCTTGTATAAAGTTTCGTAGTATTTGGTCTTTGCATTCACGGTAGTGCTTATGATCTTTTTTACGGAAGAACGCACTTAACTCATGCTTGCTAAGTACAAAATCGGAAAACTCTAGTATCAGCAGAACATCTTCAGCTTTAAGATTAAGTGCGATTTTCAACTTAGTAAGAATAATATTATTATTCAAGTTCTTTTCAGGTTTAGGTTGCACCCCCTCACGCTTGCCACGCTTGAGGATAATAAAGCCATTGAGAAATGTGGCTAATAAGAGATCATTACAAGACACAAAATCCAAATCACCCTCTTTCTTAAGCCAGTTACTGACCTGTTCGCGGGTGACCTCGTGATCGGCAAGGCCAAAAATTTTGATCATACTGTTGTCATTCAGCTCCAGCGCATAGCGCAGGCGGCGCAAAATATCGTTGTTATCCATAGTTGTTATCCATATTAATACTTATCGATTGCGATTTTGGTTATGTTCAGCTATTAGTTCTTTATTGCGCTTGTTATGTCTGTCGAATACATAGTTTAAGGTTACAATCACGAGTATACCAATACCGACTTCACTTTTGGATTTAAACCTCGGACATATTACTATGAGTAGCCTGCCTCGACACAAAAAGAACCGCAGTACGTCTACTCCCAAAGGCTTGCATCCGAGGAATATCCACAATCAAGACTATGACTTTCCATCTTTGGTAAAAAGTTACCCGAGATTAGCCTCGCATGTGAATATTAACGTTTATGGCAATCTTTCTATAGACTTCGCAGATCCACTAGCCGTTAAATCTCTAAATGCAGCGCTATTAAAACACCACTACAACATTATCGATTGGGATATTCCAGAAGGTGCTCTGTGTCCTCCCATTCCCGGCCGAGTCGATTACATCCATCACATAGCCCAATTGCTTGGCTGTGACGAGTTGACGACGAATCAAGCAACCAATCAACATACCCTCCAAGCTAATCTCCAGTCCGCTCCTCGGTCGAGTATGACCTTGCTCGATATAGGTACGGGTGCAAATGGAATATATACGCTGTTGGCCAGCAGAATATACGGTTGGCATTGTGTCGGCAGTGATATAAATACTCAATCACTTGAGAACGTAGCCGCGATTATCGCTCAAAACTCCACGCTCAAAGACTACATTACGTTGCGTCGACAGCAGGATAAAAATCATATTTTTGACGGTATCATTCAAGCGGGAGAATACTTTGATGTCAGTGTATGTAATCCACCTTTTCACGCATCATTAGATGACGCACTCAAAAGCAATCAACGTAAATTTAACAACCTAGCTCGAAATCGCGCAGAGCCGTCAGCCACAGACACTAATCAAAATGAGGCGGCCCACAAATCTACGTCCCCATCGCCCACGCTAAATTTTGGCGGCTTAGGTGGCGAGCTTTGGTGTAGCGGTGGCGAGCGCTTATTTCTTAAAAAATTAATAAAAGAAAGTCAGCAGTTTTCAAGTCAATGCCGCTGGTTTACCAGTCTGGTATCGAAGATTGACAATGTTAAGCCTGCAAAAAAGTGGCTCAATAAGCTTGGTGCGACTGAGGTGCGAGAAGTAGAAATGGCGCAGAGAAATAAAATTACGAGAATGTTGGCCTGGACTTTCCACTAACTTTAGCGCTAGTACTAAAGGCAATCAATCCACGTTCTTTATGACAAGTCATCGAGAATTCTAAAATAGCCCTGTTCTAATTTATTTGACTGAACTTAAAGGATTAAGGCATACGGTTATATATAGGGCCTACCTTTTGTTGCGCAAGCGGTCGGTTAGAGAGGTGTCTATCAATAAGGATAGACTTGGCGCAGCCTTTGATACTAGCTAATGCTTTTTACGGCACACTTGTTCGGCGATTTAAAAACCATTTTTTAGTTTATTTTCGAGGACTTCTTTTTCTTTGGATATCAAATAGCTGGTAAATGATACCTTATGGTCTAGCTGATTAAGTTTGGCATTCGCCTCTATAAATTTTTCTTCGGTCAGTAATTTTCTGTTTGAAAGTGACTTCTTAACTGAATTTTTTTCTTGCTTTTGTTCTTTAGCTAATGATTTTTTTAGCATCTCGAGCTCTTCAATTTTTTTATAAAAAGCACTCAGACCTCGCTCTAAAGCAATTTTATGAATAGCGGCTAGCTGATTCAATTGGCTAGAATCAAAGAGCATATTTTCATCGCCATTTAAAAGTTGCCATTTATGCTTACAAAACTTGCCCCACTCTCCGGCAGGGCAGTCGCAATGGATAGACAAACCTTCTTCTGCTTCACGAAATTCAACGTTATAGAATGATCCGCTACTACTGTTTGCTTTCAATAAGACATTCATTTTTATCCATGTTTTACAAAGGGTCTATTCTCAAAAAGACTCTTAATGCCATAAAAAAGCGGAGCGTCAGAGACGTCGCGCCCGTAGAGTATTATTTATGGTCACTAGTTATGCATCTACTCTTTAACACCCGTATAGGCGTTGAAATGTTCCTCGTAATCATCCATGTGTTCGACAAGCATCTTGCGATACTCGCTAACGAAGTATTTGATGGCATCTTCCTTCCCGTCGGAAAACTCTTTTTTAGTGTTCCAGCTAGTTGCGGTTAAATGCGCATTAAATCTTGCGGCTCCAAACATAAAAGAAGCACTGACTTTGCCGTGGCCCACGTCTTCTGTGATTTGATCATTCGATAAACGGATATGAGCGTCAGCTCTTTCATAATACTTATCATCTACTTCTTTCACGATATCTCCTTAGGTGTATAACGCCTCAAAAAAGGGCGAGAATTAGCGAGTCCAGTACAGGGTTTTAGCGGGCAGATTAATTGACTGGTTAAAATGGCTCACAATACGGCCTACTTAAGAGCATTGCAATGTGATAAGTGATCCGAATTTGTAATAGTGTCTTAATCGTACGTTATTATTTTAACCTCCGAGGCATATTTTTTTAATGGGCTCTGCTTTATTGCATATGCAGACAAGTAGAATTAAAGCCAGAGTTTGGCTAGATGTTAGCCATTGCTTAGGTCATGGATAGCGTTTATTCTTTATACAGTATTGAATGAATCGTATTATCAGTACCAAATATAGTAAGAGCCAATTATGAATGAAGCTGATCTAAGAGAATTGATTGATGATCACCCATTCGGGATTGCTGAGCTCACGGAAGACGGCAGGTATCTTTTCTTTAATGAAAAGGAACGGTTGTTTAGAGGGTTATCCCGCAATCAAATGCAAGCCGCTTATGTATTCGATTTTTTTAATGGGGACGATGCTTTAAGACTCAACATAGTATTTAACGAGTGCCTTACTTCTAGGCATAAACACCCTCATTTATTTAATTACAAAGAAGGTACTCGCTATTTTCAGATGCGCTTATCTAAAAGTGAGAGCGGAGGCATAATAAGCTCTCTTGCAGGGACAACAGAATTAGATGTGTTAAATGCCAGCTACCTAGCCGACAAAGAACATATTAAGCGATTGAGTGATGCACTAGATGCTGCAAACATCGGCTGTTGGGATTTCTACCCCCAAGAAGACCGCATCATTGCAACCGAGGCATGGGTAACCCAAAAAAAATACAAAGACGAAGATTTTAGAGCAAACAAAGAACGGTTCTCCGATGTACACGATGGTCTTGCAAAGTGGGCCGAAATTGTCCATCCCGAGGGTCTGGAAGGATGGAAAGCCATCATTGGGCAGCACTTGAATGGAGAGACTGAGACCTATGAATCTGAATACCGAATTAAGTCGGGAGAAGGCGATTGGGTCTGGATTCGCTCTATTGGCAGGGCAACGGAAAAAGACAAAGACGGTAAGGTCATTAGAGTGAATGGCGT